>CAZGVZ010000053.1:0-12563 GCA_964529145.1 uncultured Fibrobacteraceae bacterium
CAATCATTGGTTTGAGGTTGCGGCGTATCTCCTGAGGTCTGCTTCCCGGAACGATTGCAAGGAGCGGCATAGAAGAGGTTCGTGTTTTCGGCGAGCTGAAATGGTGTGTGGAAACCATGCTTTCCACGAGCGGGTTGCCGACAAAACTGACCCGTTCCGTAAACGGGGAAAAACAGGGTACTTCGAAAGGGAAAATGCAACAGATATGAGAGGCGAAACGTGCAAGGAGTTCGGCTCTCTTTTTTTTCCATGCCCAGACCATTGGCGCGATATACCAGATCACGGGAATTCCCATGTTATGCGCAGCTTTCATCATGGGGATGTTGAATCCGGAGTAGTCCACGCATACAAGGCAGCGCGGTCGAATATCCCGCATCTTCCCGATGAGCATCCGCTTGGCATGAAGGAAAAAGGGAAGGTGAGCGGCTACTTCAAGAAAACCCATTCTGTTGAACGGCGGGAAAGGAAGCAGGGCAGTGAGGCCCGCTTCCTGCATTACGGGCCCTCCGATGCCCACTATGGTGCATGAGGGATCAATGGAACGCAGCCTGCCGATGATCGGCCCGGCGTGCTGGTCTCCCGATGGATCACCGGCAATGAACATGTATGTCGGCGGCTTGTTCACGGTATATTGTTCCATGGAGAATCGGAAAATTCCGGAGAATCCTGTCAAAAAAGACGCTTCGGGCAATTTCCGCCTTTTTTCATACGCGCAAGATAATACTTGATTTCCGGCAGATGAGATCTGTGTACGGCGAGGATCGCATCACCGGTGATCACTACAACTGTGTTTTCGAGCCCGATCGTTGCAACAGCCATTTCAGAACCGTTGAAGACTATGGAATTGCGGCTTTCGAAATTCCACACATGTTTTCCCGCGGTGGTGTTTCCATTTTTATCGATACCGTGAATACGCGGGAGAGCTTCCCAGGATCCGATATCATCCCATGTGAAATCGGCCGCGACCGCGACCACGTGTCCCGAACGTTCCATGATACCATAATCGATCGAAATTGCAGGGCTCCTCGAATAATACCGCTGCAGGTTTCCCGGAGAGAAGCCGGATCGGCAGAGCTCGGATACCAATGAATGAAGCTCGGGAAGGTGGTTTTGAAATTCCCTGATGATCGTGGAACTCTTCCATACGAACATGCCGCTGTTCCATAAATGGGATCCGCTTTTAATGTATTTCTTCGCCGTCTCAAGCGCGGGTTTTTCAACGAACCGGCTGACCCGGAGCACGTCGGACCCCGGATTTTTATGTATCTGTAAATATCCGTATCCTGTTTCTGGACGGGTCGGTCTGATACCGAAAACGACAAGATCATCGTTTCCGCGCGCATGTGCGACGGCTTTACGAACAGAGGAGAGGAATGACGATCGGGGCTTGATGTCGTGGTCTGCGCTGACGATCACCATGATCGATGTTCCATATTTTTTTTCGATCCACGCGGCGGCAAGAAGGATGGCCGGTGCGGTATTTTTACCTTCGGGTTCGCTGATCAGGTCATAATCCGGAGCGGCGGATAAAAGTCTTTTCATCCGGGGCACGATCTTTTTTCCGGTAATAATGAGCGGCTTAGCGGGTTTTTTGCACAAGGGGGCAACGCGGCGAAGGGTTTCCTCGACCATGGTTCTGGAGCTGATGATCCTGAGCAGCTGTTTAGGCGATTCAGAACGGCTGAGTGGCCAGAATCTCTCGCCGATTCCGCCCGCCAGAATTACCGGGATGATGTTCATTCAATCTCCACGGAAGGTTTTGCACACATCTTTCAGGCTGTTTACCGCCGCATAAGGAACATGCGGGAAACCGATTTCGGATTTGTTGTGGTTGCGGTTATGGAAATCGGAGCCGCCGGTGAATGCAAGATGGTTTTTTTTCACGATCCTGAGGTAATACCGTTCGATGCTGGCCGGGTGCTCGGTATGATACACCTCGATTCCCATCAGTCCGCTTTTAATGAACTCCGGAATCCGTTCATCCACGTGGGTAACACCCGGATGGGCGAGCACGGGAACTCCCCGGGCCGTCTTAATGAGATCGAAAACCTCTTTTGGATGCATTTTCAATTTTTCGACATATGCCGGAAGGCCGTATCCGATGTATTTATCGAACGCTTCCCTGAATGAATAGACGAGCTCTTCCTTCAGGAGGGCGGCCGCGATATGCGGACGGCCGATAGCACCCACACCCGCGATGGAGAGGACCGTATCGAAACGGAGATCGATTCCCTGTTTGTTGAGATTCTTGACGATTTTTTCCGCCCGAATCAGGCGGGCTTCTTTCATTTCTTTCAGTTTTTGGCAGAAAATTCGATTCTCGATGTCGATATAATATCCGAGAATATGGATATCATTGCCCTCAATTTCACTCGAGAGTTCGACACCGGGAATGACCTCAATACCCATTTTCAAACCCAGTTCGATCGCGAACGGATATGCATCAGTGCAGTCGTGGTCAGTAATGGAAATCGCCCTGAGATTCTTCTGCGATGCCTCTTCCAAAACTTCGTTGACAGATCCTGATCCGTCGGAAAACGTGGTATGGATATGAAGATCTACATATTTTCCAATCGAGCCCTGTTCTGAGAACATCCCTTGATCATCAGGATGAAGGATTGGTTTCTGTTATCTATGGAATATGGTAAAATAACCAAAGCATATTTTGTGGGTCAAGTTTTTACTGTAAAATGATGAATGTTTTTATAAGACCGGACCTGCATCGGATGATTGTCGCCATCCGAGAATTCTCCGGTTTGGATGTCGGGAGTGGCGGAATTAATTTTATTTCAGAACTGAATCCTCAGAGGCATAGGGGAATTCGGAGAACGAGAGCGTTCATTCCTGATGAATTGAAGGGCTGCCCTGAAAGCGGGGTCGTGTCGTTTTCAAGGCAATGATGAACGGCCCTCAGGTTCCTTCACCCGGGTGAAGGATATGAAAATGTCTTGAAGTACCATCCTGAGTTCCTATGCCGGAGATGTACCGGCGGGGTCTTATTCTGTGGAATCGAGGGTCGATGGTCGTCGGAAATGACAATGCGGCGTCGGAAGACCGGAAATTCGAATTTCTATTGAAAGAAATTCTTGATGCCGGTCCAAAGATCGATCCCCCGGACAAGGTGACTCCGTTTCAATCCGGAGACAGGAACGAACGTAGCGAAATCAAATCTCGAAAGCCGTACCTGGAAATGATGATAAGAATAGTTGCCGCACTGGTTGCGTTGGCATTCGTTTTTCGTTTTGCGGTGCACATTGCAATGAAATAGGTTCTTCTAGGGTGATGCGGGTATGGGAGCTTTCGTCCTCATTACATATGAAACCGATCATCTGCTTTGATCGAATTGGGGGAGCGAGGGATTCGCGCCGATTCTCGGCGTGACAGGTTTTTTCTGAACAGAGCGTAACGTATTTTAATATTCGTCACCGGCATCACGAGATCAGTGCACAGCCGGAAAAGAGGTAAAAAGAGGCGGAATATACGAATGTGGAGGAGACCTGCAACCATGTTCAATGGATCATTGCATCGAAAAGTGATGGTCTGCCTGTTTTCCGGCTGCGTTCTGTTTGCTGCCCGTATGGGCGTCGCTCAGGGTGGTGAAGGAGAGCGGGAGCTCGCATACTATCGGGGCATCGGGATTCAGCCGCTTGTAGAGGCCACTCAATCGGGAGAACTCGCCCCGGGCACTTACCTCATCCCTCACGACCTGCTTATTGAAAAAGGAAAGGTATTGACGATCTTTGCGGGGAGCACCATTCTGTTTACCCAGAATGCAATGCTCGTGGTAAATGGAAAACTGGTATGCTCGGGCACCGCCGAAGCGCCGATCGTTTTCAGGCGGCTGGACAATCAGAAATATTTCCAGCCTATAGATTCAAGAGTCGAAATCAGGTGGGACGGGATCTATCTTCCGGATTCGGCAAAGCTGGAAATGAAAAATACCATCGTGTCGGACAGTAAATACGGTATAGTGATCTCGGGAAAAGATGTCGCCATGGTGTTCGACTCCGTGCTTTTCATCAACAACAAGTTTCAGAATGTCAAGATCGGCAACCAGGTCATGAAAATCGATGAAAACACGCCCGTGGTCTTTCGTTATCCGGAACAGAGGGGCGTTTTCGTCGAACCCGCTGTGGTCAAATATGCGACCGAAACCATTCAAAACAAGAAAGGGAAAAAACAGCATAAGACCAATTATCCGAAATTGCGGGTAAGCATGGGTATCATGGGAATAGCCGGACTGGCGGGGGGAATCGCGGGAGTGGTCGCACATAAAAAATATTCCGAATCCTACGAGAAGAAAAAAGACGAGGGGGATCTCGAAATGTCCAAAGCAGGACGGATCGCCGCGGCCGGCGGCGCGGTACTGTTCGGCATAGGGGCGGCAGGATTCACCTGGACCTTTTTCTATTGACTGAACTTAGCGGTTCTGTCTTTCGGGGGAGATGTGAGTAGAGATCCCAAAAAAACGAAGACATATTGCCTCAGGGGATACATGTTTCGGGCATTTTTCATCTCAGCCAGGTTCCGTCTCACCGCATTCCAGGGGAAGAGGCGATGATTCAGGGTTGCGCATTCTTTGTGAATCCCCGCCGAATCATATCTGAAGCAGAAATAGAACCGTTCCGGTAACCACTTTTCCCATCTTGTCAAAATCGAGTTTGTCCGGGGTATCTTCCCCGGTATGATAGTATTCATTCCGGTAGAATGCGGTATCGGTAATCATTATTGCATTTATTCCATGATTCCAGTAATTGCGATGATCGGAAAAATCGACACCCTTGAGCCACCGGGGAGCAACGATGTATTTGCCGGGTAACCCTGCGTCACGATTGAATATCCGGTTGAGACGCCGGGCGAATCTCCATGACCTGAAGTTCGAGACGGTGGTGATATAATCTCCCTTCGAGCCGTAAAAATATTCGAGTATCCCTAAGGGATAATCCTGTGCTTTTCTTTCCGGGCGAAAGCAACCGATCATCTCAAAACAGATCATGAGTTCGACTTTTTCCGGATTACCTGCACATTCTGAGGCGTGTACGTAACTTCCCATGAAACTGGATTTGAAAAACGGCTCTTCCTCCAGAGAGTAGGCAACGAATTCAACCCGCGATTTCAGCGCATCCCGGTTTTGGTACAACAAGCGTGCGGATTCCAGAACCCCGGCGACTCCGGATGCGTTATCGTCCGCTCCCGGATTCTCTCCAAAAACATCGTAGTGAGCCCCAAGGATTACTTTTTTGCCGTTTTGGGGTCCAACGGAGGCAATGATGTTTCGGTACTTCCTTCCCCGTACCATGAATGGCTGCTCACGTACGTCATTATACCCGTATTCCAGGAACTGCGTCCGGATATAAGAAGCTACCGAGTCCAGAACATCCGGATTCCGGAAACTCCTTGGTTTTTCAGTATGGACCAGGGCGGAGACATGCTTCCTGAGCCTCGATATTTCCGTCGTTATGGAAGCGGACAGGGAAGAAACCAAGAATAGAACTAGAAAGAAAGATTTCATCCGTCGTTTCACTATTTCGACGACGAACCTCTTTCATTGCCGGCAGTGAGGAAAAAGTGAGCTACTCTCCCTTGGGCAGAATACTCGAAGGGTCCTCAGTAACACCGCCACGGTACTCATCCGCATCGATTCCATAGTCGCTCATCTTTGTCAGCAGCCATTTACGGTCGATTTCAAGCAGGCGTGAAGTCTGGGAGACATTTCCTGTTGTCGTCCGCAATGCCGACCGTATGCATTCCCTTTCCGCGCCCTCCCGGGCTTCTCGTATTGTGGGTACACGGAGCGACGAGCCGTCGACCGGATTATCCGGGACCAGGATTTCAAGATCACACTTGTCGATCTTTCGTGTGGAAGACATGATGATTGCTTTTTGGATAACGTTCTCGAGTTCCCGTACATTCCCGGGCCATACATACGCGAGAAGCGCCGATCGGGCTTCGGCAGTCAGGATCTTTTGTTCACGGCCCATTCGGCCGCAGAATTTTTTGATGAAGTATTCCGATAACAGCAGGATATCTTCGCTCCTGTCGCGCAGCGGAGGAATGGTGA
This sequence comes from uncultured Fibrobacteraceae bacterium, assembly GCA_964529145.1. GTDB lineage: Bacteria > Fibrobacterota > Chitinivibrionia > Chitinivibrionales > Chitinispirillaceae > JAFGNB01. The sequence continues at coordinate 6,062 of CAZGVZ010000053.1, forward strand.
GCGCGATAACGTTCAGGCGAAAGAAAAGGTCCTGCCTGAATCTGCCGTTTTCCACCTCTTCCCTGAGGTCCCGGTTGGTGGCTGCGATAATCCGAACGTCTACCGTTACAGGGTCGGTCGCGCCGATCCTGACGATTTCGGACTCCTGCAGTACTCTAAGCAGTTTGATCTGGAGCGCAAGCGGCATTTCAGCCAGTTCGTCAGAACCGTTCCCCCGTTTGCCGATTCGAAAAGTCCGGATCTGCGCGCGTGCGCTCCGGTGAACGCACCTTTCTCATGGCCGAAAAGCTCGGATTCGATGAGGTTTTCCGGTATCGCGCCGCAGTTGATCGCTTTGAAAGGTTTATCCACCCTCGACGAACGGGCGTGTATATGTCGCGCTAGCAGCTCTTTTCCGGTACCAGTTTCGCCTGAAATCAAAACCGGTGCGTCGGAAACCGCGATCCGGTCGGCCATGGAGAGCAGGGAGCGCATCCTTTCGCTGCGATGGACGATCCCTCCTTCGGCGTGCTCCTGTGTTTTCTGAAGGGCGGTGATCAACTCCGACTGACGCCGCCGCTCATCCGAGTTGGCGAGGAGTTCCGCAAACAGCGGCAGCAGGCGGTCGCAAAGTTCACGGTCCATCTCGGAAAAAGGATCGCCTTTATTTATTCTATCGAGATATAGATACCCCTTGAGCTTCTCTCCGCTGCATAGTGGCGCGCATAGAACCGAGGAAACGGCGTTCATTTCAAGGGACCTGCTGCTCTTGGGGGTGTCGGCCCAGTCGGTTTCCCGCAGGAGAACGGTATGAGACGCATCTTTCGCCCAGTCTATGGCACGGTTGGAGAACCGGTCGAGGCCCAGGTGCTCCGGATAACGGACCAGAGTGTAGCGTCTGCCGCCGTTTTCCTCCTCTCCTACAATACGCGCGGCGTCACCCCGGAAGAGCCGGGTTATGGCGGACAGAAGTCCGGAAGCGATATTGCCGTCCCGGTCGCGAAGCAGTAATAGGACCATATTCAGAAGCTCGGAAACCATGTCCGGTTTCGAATCACGGTCGGTGGTTGAAAGCGCCGTTTCCCTCCGGTCAAAGAACCTGAAGCGTGTTTTTCCCATATGGATAAGGTCGCCCTGATGCAGCGAAACTTTTCCGCTTACCCGGCTTCCATTGAGCATGACGGTGAATTCTTGAGTCAAAGGCTGAAAATGGTAGGAGCCTCCAAAGAAGAGACAATGGCCGCAGCGGTCGGGACCCGGAGGGGCGATCGGGATTGTCGATTCCGGAGATGTCCCGAAAGTCACGATCCTTCCCTGTAATTCGTAGCATTTGCCGGAGTCGACATCCTGCAGGTAAGGTATCATTTTCCTGTTTTCCACTCTTATCGCTCCATGATGCATATTCTTTTTGTTTCGAATGGAAGCGTCCTCACTGTCTCTTTCCACAATATCGATCCGTCCGGTTTCCGCCATATCAGATTGTGTTCGGCAGCTTGAGCGGGAAGCTGCAGTGTCGGTGTGAATCTATCTGTACGTTTTCCGTTCAAGTAGAGACTGCCCGTTGAAGGATGTGAAACAATGACGATATTGCCTGTGAGAGTCTTCATTGTTCCCCAATATTCCTTAAGGGGCAGTGAAAGATTCGATTCGTCCACCCGGTCGTGCTGTGGAGACATGAAAAGCGATCGGCCGTGGCTGACTCGATTATCCCACATCGCATTTGCAGTACCGAATTTCGACTTTTCCGGAATCAGGAGTGCCCCGGCGATGACGAGAATAACGAGGAACGTCCCTGCAGCGGTCAACACCGGCCTGAGGGGCAAAACTTTTTTTGCCCTTATGACCGGAAAACCGTTCATGAGCTCGAGCGCTCCAGGCGATTCCGGATATATCTGCAGGCACTCGACGAGAAGGTCGTACGCTTCCGTGTAGCGTCTACGGTTCAGGAGGGCCTTTGCCGATTCCTGGAGCTGTCGCGCGAGAGTTTCACTGGTGTACGGTTCCGCAACTTGACTCAAGTCGCTCACCGGGCCTTCTGTGTCCGGTTTCCACCGGTATAGAACATCGATTGCGGAATGAGGTCTGAGATCGGGTGATTCCTGAAGGCAAGAAGCGATACAATCGGGTAACGGATCGGAAACAATCAGTTCCCGCAGGACTTTTCCCATAGAATACAGATCCGCTCGTTGCAAATCCGAGCTTCGGCCGAAACCCCGCAGCAGTTCGGGTGCGATGTATGCGGGAGTCCCTTTCACAACGCCGGACATCGTCTGCCTTGGGTCATTGAGCAGATCGAATGCAAGCCCGAAATCCACAAGAAAGACACCCTCCTCGGAAATCAGGATATTTTCGGGTTTGATGTCCCTGTGTGCCAATTGCCGCTGGTGCAATGATGCCGTTATCCTGATGATTTCCGAAGCTATCGTATATCTGAACCGGGCAGGCATGTCCCTTTCGAGCATCACTCTCAGACTGCACCCTTTGATCCATTGCATGATGATGCAGATTCGTCCTCCGATCTCGTGGACGTCATAGACCTGTGGAATGCCCTGAACATGAAGTTCCGCCTGTGTTGTCGCTTCCTTTATGCATTGCGCCTGAGTCGAAGCGTTTTTTTCTTCGATGAATTTCAACGCCACAACTCGATTGAGCGCGATCTGGCGGGCTCGATAAACCGATCCGAAACCTCCGGTTCCGAGCGAAACGGGATGTGAAAATCCTTTCGGGAGCTGTGGGATCATTTCTCACGCTCCTCGAGTTTTTTTTCGGCCATAGTGTACCAATAGACGATATCCTTGTCACGAGGCGCAAGTTGCAGAGCTTTGAACCAGGATCGATATGCCCCGGGTAGATCATCGGCAGCCCAGTGTACCATACCGATATTGAAATGAACGAACGGCCGGGAGGTGTCGGTCATCAGTGAGCGGTTGAATAGAATCCGCGCCTTTTCCAGTTCTCCCATCCTGAAGTAGATTATCCCCGTAAGGTTGAGAGCCTCTATACTCCGCGGATTCAGATCGATAGCCCGGGACAGGGATGCAAGGGCCTCGATGGTATCGCTTCTGTTAAGCAGTCTCCGTCCATTGACAATCCATACTTCGCTCAGGAGCGTGTCTACGGCGCCACCGGGGCGTATGGTCCTTGCCGCCTCGAAATGGGTCAACGCACCGCTCCAGAGGGTGCTGTCCGCATTCTTCAGAGAGGCCTGCTGAAGAAGCGCTTTTCCCAACCCGAGCCTGGCGGAGAAACTATCGGGATTACGGTGCAGCACCTCGCCGAAAAAGGCGGCGGCTCCTGTGTAATCGCCTAGACGCAGACAAACCTCACCTTTCCCGATATCGCGATCGGATATGCAGGAAAAGTGCAGCAGGGAAACGATCATGGAGATAGAAATCCTCAATGCGTTACCGGAACCGAACGGCTTGCGTATATGCTTCCGGGAGCCGCGTTTCGGGAGAGGGTGTCTTCCAATGTTTTTCGATTCACTCCCGCCGTACGCAGGGCATCCCGATATATCGATAATTTCATAATTGACAGCACAAATACTGGAAGAATTGCGTGTCGATGGTGAAAGCATATTTATACACCCATCCGCCTTCGGCTCCATCCCCAGGTAACGGGGGATGGCTGGGACAGGGGTGAAAGGAATGAAGAAAACAGTGAAAAGATCATTCGTTATGTGCATCCAAATATGTGACGATTCATATCGCCCGCTCACCGGCAAACCAGTTTAATGATAAGATTTCATTGGTAGGATTTCAATATCGAAACATTTTGTTCCTGATTTTCAATCTCCATTCAAACGATCCCGAGAATGTCCATTCCGGTATTTCCACCGGCGCCTTTCGATGCAGGGTCGACCATGTATTTGAAGCGCAGGTAGTGAACGACATCGACCCCAAGGATCCTTTATAAAGATGAATGGATAGATCAACGGAAGCTGTATTGTCGATGCGTCGAACTGAATGGTGGATTGTACGCTGTGCGGGGGGAACCGTAGCCAGTGTTCCATTGACGAATGTAGGAGTGAGTACGGTGGTGAGAGGATTTTTGGGAATGACATAAAAGGCATCGTTCGATCTGCTGTAGATCAGGTATTTCACGGGAATGGGGATTTGGTCCCACTCGTGTTTTTCCAGGAAAAAATTCCATTTCCACGAGATTCCCAGCTGGACGGGGAATCGCCACTCGACCTGGAGCGCTATCCTGGGATTGATCAGGATGTTGGAAAACGGTTGTTTCAATCCCACGTGCAGAGTGGTATCGCGACCTGAATTCAGAATGCGATTGAGCAATTCTCCCGAAATGACGCTCAGTCTCGAGGTATCGATGATCGCCGAGAAGGAGCCGTCGGTATAAAAGACCGGATAGGGACGGCCTCCATCCTCGGCATACAATTTTTTCAGTGTATCGATGAAACCGGCCGATGAAGGCTTTTCAAAATGTGAGTTGATGAAACAATTATAATCAGTTCGAAGACGTTTCGCCGGTTTTTTCTGTGCTGATGCGAAAAGCCATATACGTGAATTGCCGAACCTGCCCGACGGGGTGATGTACATGGAACTCCCGCTCCATAGCATGGGCAGCCAGGAACCCTTTCCCACCAAACCGCCTTCGATCCCACCCCCCAGAAAGATACTGTCGTCGATTCTGCGGTTCACGCTGAGGGAGGCGGTAGATGAAAGCGAGTTCCCGCTCAACGACGCGAAAACCGAACCGGTCATGTCGGCCGAGTCAACGTCACTGAAAGAAACGTGCGTTGAAAACCGACGGAAAAAAACCGATCCCGCCAGCCCCGTTTTCAGGTTTCCGCGCCCGCACCTGTTTAGTTTCCAGGTCGTCTGTACATCGAGTCTGCCGAACACGCCCCTTTCGCGGTGGGAAAAACCATTTTCCGAACCCGTTCCCCACGGACCGGTCGTATCCGCGGTCTGTTTTTCCGTGCCCATGCCGGATGAAATACCTAGTTCGATTTCCGGCATGACCACCGCACGACGGTATTCGCGTGAAGCGCGGATCGTGTCTATAAGACGCGCCACTTCGGTGTCCCATCCCAGTTTCCGGTAAATGTCCGACCGCTGAAGCAGTGTTTTTAACCTCAGGACGCCGGTCTTTTCGCAGGATACCATATAATTTGCGGCAAGGGCACTGTCGAGAACCCCTTTCCGCAGCAACGCTTCCGCCCAGAAATACAGGAGGCTGTCACGGGACAGTCCCTCGGAATAGGATTTGACAAAAAGTAAAATCGCTCCGTCCGGGCGGCCTCTTTCAAGCGAATCTATCCCGTTTTTCAGGGTGGGAGCGAAACGTGAGCGCCCGCGACCGAAGATACCCCGGCCGCGGTTGTAAGGAGCATCATGACGACCGAAGTGAGCGTTCTTCCGAAATGGAGCCGACAGGTCATTTCACTCTCCCGGAAACAGGCGGTGCTCTGGGACGAAACCATTGACAAGAACATCACCGGAATCATTTGATCCTGAGCCGGATCTTTCCGGTATGGGTCTCGTAACAAAAGCCGCTGAGAAAGCGGTGTCGGACCGCCTGTTTTTTTCCGAGGAGGTCGAACGTTCCCGCGCAGGCCGACTGCCTGACCGGACAGCGTGCTGGTTGCGAAGCAATATGGCTCCCTGTGATTGTATGAACGGAATTGGTGAATTCGATCATGTTGATTATCGCCATATACATTCCGATATTCAGTTTCATGTCCGCGGTATCGCCTATGGCGTAGATCTGATACCCGTTCGAACCCGATACTGTATAGCGCACGTATTCGTTCCAGGTGCCCAGCGCCGTGTCGATCGTGAAAAATTCCGAAAATGCCTCGGGTGCCCAGAGGGAGTCCTGTTTGCAGGTTTCCGAAGAATCGAAGTAAAGCACCGCTCCGAAAGGATCGTACGAATACTGTACTATCAGCAGATAGGCTATGAAATGTGCCCGCGTCCAGCTCTCTTCGGAAGGATAATCCGTCGCGTTGATCGTCTGCTTTTTACAGGTGATTTGAGAACGGTAGGTGAAGGTGGTATCCATGAAAGTGATCGCGGTATCGCCCGCCGTCGTGGCGATCCAGTTATCGGGCAGATACGCGGAAATCCCGAGCGGGGTACTGGTGATCGTGGTATCGGCCTTGACCTCGCCTTGTAAAATGACGGCTGCGATGATTACTGTCATCAATGATCCGATTTTCATTGTATCCCTCCCAGGATGTGATCTGTTTTTTTTCATTCGCGCTGCATTGGATCAGAAGGTCCGGATCTCATTGATTCTCGTTTCTCCGGCTTTTGATCTCCTTGAATTGAAGCATTCTTTCGATATTCTCATTTTCAAGCTCGCGCATCGTTCTCCTGACCTGCTCCCGTACCGCTTCGGGCAAACGGTCCATACCCGCCTGCCTGGTTTCGGAATCGGCCGAAGGTTTTCCTTTCTCGTCCGGGCGGGGCGCAGGTTCAACTTTCGCCGTGTTTCGACCGTGCTGAAAGGGTGCTGCGGAATCGATCCGGGCCTTCATCCCTTCGGGCATGGTTTG
>CAZGVZ010000054.1:0-6647 GCA_964529145.1 uncultured Fibrobacteraceae bacterium
ACTGCGAAAAACAAATGCGAACTGCCGGGAACAGGCCGGCCATGAATGAACGTCTGCGGCCAGGTGGTCTGGTTTCCGAAAATTTCAGTTTGGTGGCTGCCGTCGGGGTACATTTGAAACAATCCCATGACGTTCGACACGTCGCGGTCGTTGTATTCCCATCGCGTGTAAAGAACGGAACCGTCTTCACGCAGAACCGGATAAGCTGTATGTACCTGGTCGAATCCGACCCGACGGATGTACTTTCCCTCGCCATTCATCACAAACATATTTGAAGTAGGCTGCCATCCGCAATCGATCACGCCGAAACAACGAGTGGAGGAAAACATGATATCACCATTGGGTAGATAACAGGGTTCGAAATCAGCGACTTTCAGACCCTCAGGGTAATCGGTAAGTTGCTTGACCGAACTCGGATCGTCAATGTTCATTTCATATAGTAGATATCCCTGATTTTTGCCGGGAGACATTGCAAAGACGACCTTTTTGCCATCCAGAGAAATGCAGGGGTCCTTTACGCACATTTTGTCTTTCTTTAATATTTCCTTAAATGATGAATAGTAGTTGTCGAATTCAAGGAGGCAAAGGGAGCCTTGTGCACGGAAATCAGTATCAGTGACATCTGCAGGACCAACATTAACCCAGAATCCTACTGCAATAGCACCGATATTGTGGTGTTTGGCGAACATGATTTTTTCTATCTGAGGATATTGGCTCATTCTGTACACCCGACGCCAGTGGCACGCACTTTCGAAGGTGCCGTCGCATTTCGCCTGATATTCCTCAGGAAGGGATGCTTTGATTTCCGCGGCAGTTCCGCTCTGAGCCTTCCAGTCTGCGACAATCTCGGCGGGAATAGTGCCCGGCATGGCATCGTCTATTGCCGCCTGGACATTATTCCCGGTATTGAAGAGGCATACTGTTGCTGCGGCGGTGAAAGCACCCTGCAATAAGGTTGATTTCAGCCTTAAAAAGCTTTTTGGAATCATATTACCCCCAGGGTAAGGTGTGGATTATGTTTTTACTGTTTAGCACCCAAAAGAACCGGTCAAATACGCTTAAATGGAGTGTAATGAATCAGTTTACCTCATACACCATAATATAATATAGCAATAATATAGTACATATAGAGCTTTTTCTGCGGTTTCCGTGGATCTCTTATTCCACATGTGGAAGTAGTGAATATCGGATTTCATGGAGCAGGTTGTGGAGAGCAGGTCGACACTGTTTCACTGTAACTATGTAACCTACACCCTTCCGAATCAGCGTGCCGTCGTTATTATACCCGTATAAAACGGCAGCCGGCCGGAGGTCTCGATACGGAATACCCGGCATGACGATGGAACCGGCGGGATCCGGTGCTTCCCGCCTGAAGGATTCAGCGGTACTCGGGAAAGCTGTTGCCCGGAAAGCGACCATGTAGTCAGGAACAGCCTATCGCCGCAACCTGCGGGCAGTTTGACCGGTGATGCTGTTTCAATTGTTTTATGGAGGGAGGACACATGAGAGACGGTGGAATTGTCCGAGTACCCTAATGTTACGGTTTGGGCACCTTCACCCGGTTCAAGGTAGAATGTGTCGGTATAACAACTGATTAGTATCATGTACTTGCCATGAAATCCGTTGAAACTGAACTTTCCGGAGTCGTCGGTATATCCACCGGCCTCGGTTTTCCATTCAGCCCTGACTTCGCGCCAGCGCCTACCGACCGGGGTTTCGTTGTCGAGGGAATCGATGAAATAACAGGTGAGATGGCTGTCCGGCATGAAACGCCGGCACCAGTTGCCCATTACGAGCCCCCCCACATTCGGGTTGGCGAAACAGGTGCGCATCAACTCCTCCATCCTGTCCGGCGCCACGCTGGTGTCGCAGCTGAAATCCACATCCGTAAGCCATACCGGTTTACCGAGTTGTTCCGCAAGGTAGTCGATCATCGGATCATAGGTATTTTTATCCATGTCCGAACCAAAGTGGCTTTCTGCGCCGATTATCTGAAATTTGCCGGTTGATGACTTCATTGCGTCGATATAGCGGTCCGCAGCGGTTTTGTCTCCGGAGGTGACAAGATCATGGTCGCTTATGATAAAGTCGGCAACAGTGTCTACCCTGCGTGCTTCGCCCATTATCCAGCCGAAGATGTCCGGATCGCCGCTTTTAGTCTCGAGCATGCCGATTTCCGGAAGAGAGCCTTTTTCACCGTGGCGGATACCGTTGATGAGTTCCCACCGGGCAATTTTTCCCTTGAAACGACTCATTGCCGTATTGATGCGTTCCTGCATGGCCTGTTTGAATGCTGTGGATTCTAGGCTGCGAGTCCATTCGGGAATCCAATCCTCGTTTCCGTTCCGGAAAAGATGGGGTCCAAACACCTGAAGATTTTTCCCGATCAGCCACTCCACCAGGAAATCCGCTTTGGAGAAATCCGGATCGCACCGCTCATCACACTGCATCACCATTTCCCAGTTCATCTCTTTTTCGGGAGTGCCGAAATCGAAATAATTCAGGAATTTATCTCCGCCGTCACCGAGGGAGTCGAATAATTCACCATATATTTTGCCCCCGAATGCAAAATCATTGCTCAATTGTGCAACACCGATCAAAGCACCAACGAACGGCTCTCCCTCCGAAGTCACGACCCGTATCTCACAATCACGTTTCCGGTGGCTGTAGGCATCCTCTTCCGCAGTTGTTCCGGCTGTAATTTCCCGGAAAAAACAGGTGAGAACAAATATTCCGACAACGCGGGCAAGGTGTTTATGGGAAAGGTGATTCATCGTTCTCCCCTGGTACGCTTCAACACATTTTTTTGACCTGTTGGCGACGGTACCCGATCAGTGTACCGGCCAATCTATTAAAATAGGTGCAATAGGGATGAGAAAGCAAGAATAGGGCATCGGGTTTGCCCCCGTCCGGGACTCATTTGCATCCATAGATGTATGTGTTTGATGTGTTTGCCGTTTGTGTGAATAAGCCACAACAAGTATATTGTTTTTTCAATTACCAAGGAGTGATCCGGTCGCCTTATTGATAATTTTTCCGGAAACCCGAATGCGCCGGATCGAAGTCGTCCGATCACAGGCAAGGGGAACGGAACTCAATTCGCGTTTCTTTGCAGTCCACGGGCGGGAAAGTCCGGTTACAAAACCTTCTTGTGCAGTTTGACAAATATTCCATCGTTGATCGCCATGACAACTGCAAAGCCTCGGGGAATGGTGGCATAGTGCACGGCGCATTCGTCCCGGGGCGATACGGGCAGTCGGTGAAACGTGTCCGTACAGGCGTCAATTTTTAGGATATAGCCTCTCGGCGCAAGCAGCGGAGTCAGATCGAGTGATCCGTTTTTTCGTCCAGAAAGTGAAAGCCGCTCTGTCCGGATTTCCATTCCGGCCGGCCGTTGCGCCGTTACGAAGCGAATACCTTGAACGCTTCTGGATTCCGCCTGTTATTTTCGGCTGCTGTTTTATTTTTCTGATATACCATATCGATCCGTCAAGAATTTTTTCGAGCAACGGTATCAGCATTCACAGTTACGTGTCCCTCATGCATGCGCCCGATGCCTCCTCGTACGCGGACCTGATGTATCAACCCCAGTTCATTCTTGAACTGACCCCCTCGTACCTGCGGGAGATTGCCGCCGCTCCCGGCGGCTGGACGAGGCTGGCAGTGACGCTCCTTATATATGCGTGCGGTTTTCCGTTTCCTGGCGCTCTCGCGGTGACTGCTGTGGCGCTGTTTTTTTTCTGGATCTTTTCGCGGTATCTCCAGGAAATCGGCGGCCGCCGGCCGCTGTTGCTTCGCTATGTTCCCGTGTTTTTCATTCTGGCGATATGCGCCTGGTATGAACTGAGCTATTGCGCCTTTCTTCTGCCCGTTGCCGGCGCCCTTGCCTTTGCCGTGTTTTACCGCCGCTTTACTCATGCCGCGACGGCAGCCGGCGTACTATGGTTCACGGCTCTTTTCTGGGCCGCCTGGTATCTCATGCATTGGGGAAGCCTGCTTGTGCTCCTTCTTATACTCATTCCCTGTTCCTTCGGAAAAGAGCGCAGAATACACGTCATTGCCGCTGCCGTGTGCAACGCGGCGCTGCTCTGGGTGGCGGACGCGTTTTTCCTTCCCCTGAAAATGACGATTCGCTGGAGCGACTTCACGATGATGTCCGGCCTGCCTCTCGCAGTGACAGGTTTTTTCCCGCTCGCCGCGATAGTCAGGGCGGCCTTGCTGCGGATCCGGCCACAGCCGGAGGGCGGACCGAAAGCGGCCGGAGCGATTCTGCGAATGTCGCTGCTCGCGTGCGGAACGGTCGCGTTCGCCGTATGGTTGTACCGGGAACCGGTGAATCGAGATACCCGGACCGTTGCTAGGACCGTGCACCACGTCATTAAGGGACAATGGGACGCTATCCTGCATGAGAAGACCGCCCCGCTTTTCGCGAACTTTCCTCACAAGTCCGGTATACTGCAGGTATTAATGATGCATGCCGTCAATCATGCGCTTTTCCGTACTGGACAGCTCGGCGACAGGATGTTCACCTTTCCGCAGGCGGTTTTTTCATACGATCCGCTCCTGATGCTGCAGAGCATGTTCGTCCACAGTTACGTGAACTGGATCGTGGTCCTCGATCTGACCATGGAACTCGGCATGGTCAATACCGCGGAAAAGATCGCGGGTGAGATCATGGAAAACATGGGCCCTTTTCCGGATATCATCCACAGACGCGCGTTAGTACAGATCGCCAAAGGTAACAGGGAGGCGGCCGCGGTTTTTCTCAACAGACTCGCCCGGATGCCATTTCAACGCAAGGAGGCGAAAAGGCTGCTCGGCATACTCCACGACGACGCGGCGCTCTTCTCCGAGCCGCGTATCGCGTCCATGGCCGCGAACAGGGACACTGTAGATTATTTTCTGGACAGCAAACTCGATTGCAGCATCCTGTTCAGGTATTTGCTGCAAAGCAATCCCCGCAACAGGGCCGCCTTCGACTACCTTATGTCTTCATGTCTCCTCTATGACCGTCTCGACGAGGCGGCCGCGCTGGCGCCGGCGGCCCCCGCGTTCGGATATGCCGTGCTGCCGCGCCACTGGGAGGAGGCGATATGCCTCCATCAATCCGTAAAGCTGCTGCAGTCGTCCTCGGAACTTTCCTTTTCCGGATTGAGGCAGGAGACCATCGAGCGGTTCTTCGCGTTCACGAGGGCCTGGATGCGGTTGAAGGACGATTCCGGGGCGGCGGCCAAACTCGCTCCCGCGTTCGGTGATTCCTACTATTTCTTTTCGATTTTCAGGTATTCTGCCGGAGCGCCTCATGAATAGCGGACCGTTTGCCGTCGTTGTCTGCTGCGCAGCGCTCCTCGGCGGCTGCCGCCCGGATCTCGGCGCGGTCCGGCGGAACTGCGTCACCGTGGACAGGACGCCGGAAATCAGGCCCGATTATGCGGGTGTCACGATACCGCCCAATATCGCGCCGCTGAACTTTTCCCTGCGCGATTCCTGCTCGTCCTGCGTTGCCGAAATAGCGTCGGTCAATGGACCTCCGATCACGGTAACCGGCAAAAAAGGCGTATTTCGCATCGGCGCGGCCCCCTGGAGAAGGCTACTTTCGGAGAACGCGGGAAATGCGCTGCGCGTCACGATATATGCGCGGGACGGGAGGGACACCTGGCGCAGGTACGCATCTATCGAGAACACCATCGCCCCGGAACCGATCGACCGTTACTGTACTTACCGTCTCCTGAATTTCCAGTACAACTACTGGAGAGACCTTCGTATGTGTCAAAGGGACCTGACCTCGTTCTCCGAAAAGGAGTTTCTCAATACGCTCAACTACACTCTTGATAACATGCGATCTCCAGTAAAGACCGATACCTCAAGGGCCGATGCCCGGACCTCCGCAACACGGACCTCCGGACGAAACGGCGGCGGGGACTCTCTCCGGAACGGAAATCAGGGCGAGCTGCACAACGAGGTGTTCAGGTGCGTCAACTGCCACATGCCGATGAACAACGATCCCGCGCGTTTCGCGCTTCAGTTCCGCAGCATCGCGTACGGATCAGAAACGCTCCTGGCCGACGGCGACAGCCTCACAGTCGTTTCCTCACGGTTCGGTCAAACCGCCTGGCACCCGGGCGGGCGCATCATAGCATTCTCGGTCTACACTGTGCAACAATATTTCCACGCCGTAGGCAGGCAGTTCATTGATGTTTTCGACAACAGGTCGCGCCTTGTGGTCTATGACGTGGCCGGCCGGAAACTCCTGCCGGTGCAGCATTTCGGCCGCAAAGGGGTGCTCGACGCATGGCCTGCCTGGTCGCCGGACGGCCGCTATCTTTATTATTGCGGTTCGCCGGTCCTGTGGAGCGATTATGAAAAAGAACCGCCCGACAATTTCAACCGCACGAAATTCAGTCTGCTGCGGATTTCCTACGACGCAGCCTCCGGAAGCTGGGGAGAGGTGGATACCGTTCTCTCTTCCGCGGAAACTGGCCTGAGCGTAGCGCTGCCTAGACTCTCTCCCGACAATAGATTCTGCCTCTTCTGCATGCAGGATTACGGCGCGTATCCGTATACGGAACAGAGCAGCGACCTGTACCTCATGGATGTGGCCTCCAGGAGGTACTTCAAACTCCCGGTGAACAGCGAATACAACGAAA
>CAZGVZ010000054.1:6657-12247 GCA_964529145.1 uncultured Fibrobacteraceae bacterium
GCGAACGGACGCTGGATCATCTTTTCGTCACGGAGGGACGGCGGCATTTTCACCCGTCTTTACATCAGCCACATCGACTCGGCGGGAAACGGCTCCAAGCCTTTCATCCTGCCGCAGGTCGACCCTTCGTTCTACGATTCCTTCGTAAAATGCTACAACGTGGCGGAATTCGCCGTGGCTCCGGTGCGAATCCCTGAGCGGAAACTGATCAAGGCGATCCGGACGCAAGTCCCGGTCGTCGTGCCGATTCCTCCCGAGAGTGAGGACCTTCCCGCCGGCACTTCTCCCTGAAATGTACGACAGGCTTGCTGCTCAGAGCATGCCTGCAAGTTCGCCGATCCTTTTCACCAGCTGACCATACCCTTGATTCATACCTTAATCGGACGATTAATTTACGATGAGATGCGCAGCGGCAGCGAGCAGAACGGGTTTGTAGGCGCGAAGGGCATATCGAACTGGTGATACGCCCAAGCGACTACGATCCCGTTATGCCGCTGTCCGCAAAGCAGATCGCGTAAAGGGATTGTCCGATTAAGGTCATATATAATCCAATTTGCGCGATCAAAGAGTATGCGACCGCAACCTGGGCGAGGGCGTAGAGAGCGATTGTGAACTGGCTGACACTGATCAACCCTATTCCGAACTGGCTGATCGTCAGGAAGCCTGCGGCGAACTGCCCTATCGCGACAATGCCTACAGCGGGTACAGGAGTCCTGTTGGGCCGGTATTTGAATGAAACGTGAAGCAACGGAAGATTGATAAAAGATATTTTTGACTTGTATTCGAAACCCCACCCGTCCCAATCCTTGTTTGAAGGAAACGGGGCGCCACAGTGAGGGCAGGACATCGCCTGCTCCGAAACGGTTTGTCTGCATTCCCTGCAAGGTTTCATAAGAACCCTTCCGCTGAAATATGCAACAGTTCATTCAGGCAAATTCGCCAGGACGCCGGAGGCAATATAGCCATAATCGAGAGACTCCTCGGGACCATTTCCGGCATCATTCGGTGCGCCGCCACGGAAGCATACAGGGATGAATTGCGTGCACAAGCCCATATGGTCCTGGAAACAGGCAGGCGAACTGTTTCCGATGAGACCGAACTCGGGCATATCGAGCGGTTGTACACATCGTTATTCGAGGTCCGCAGATTCGGAGCCGCACATCACGATGTCGCGGCCGATGCCGGGAGCACGCGGTAAGAGGGCCTTGGCTTCCTGCCCGGTGATCGCCGAATTTCCGCATCCGGTACCGACAAGATATATTTGTTATCCTGACCTGACGATTCCTTTACGCGATCTGCCAAGCGGGCAGAGGCATAAGCTGGCTCGGAGCTGCCCGGGCGTATCATATTTCGATATGCCTTTCTCCCTTCGAACCCGTTCTGCCCTCCCTGCGCATCTCATCGTAAATCAATCGTCCGAATGAATGCCTTATCAGGTGTTGATATTGCAGGAGATGGTGCCGACGCTATCACTGAGAGCCGGCAGATCATTTCATCTCACAGGAGAGTCATGAATGTCCATGGACCTTTCTTCGTTATCCGGTGATTGTTTCTTCGATTCCTTTTTGTTCAAGCTTCTGTTCGCGAGCCTTCTCGGGGCGGCGATCGGTTTAGAGAGGGACATTCACGGCAGGGCGGCCGGACTGCGGACCAACCTTCTCGTGAGTCTGGGCTCGACTGTGTTCATGCTGCTGTCGAAATCGGTGGCGGTGGCCCATTCAGGAAATGCCCCGGGCATTCTGTTCAGTGCGGATCCGGGCAGAATCGCGGCGCAGATAATCACCGGGATCGGTTTTCTGGGTGCGGGAACGATCCTCAAATCTGGATTATCGATCCGCGGTCTCACCACGGCCGCCTGCCTCTGGATTTCCGCAGGCATCGGCATGAGCGTAGGGGCGGGCTTTTATGCGATCGGCGTGGCGACCACGATCATAAGCCTTTTCTCGCTTGTCGTTCTCAACCAGTTCGAGAAGCTCTACCCGAAAGACTCGTACAGGATTCTCGAAATAAAAACCTCGGGCCGGACGGACGTCACGAAACTCGTCGATCTGGTCAGGAGAAAGAACCTCAGGGTCATGTACCTCGACAATGAAATGGATTACAGGGAAAACACCATGAATCTGGTATTGACCATCAAGTTGCATCAAAAAAACATTACGGACAGAATATCGCACCAGATCATACAAGACCTGGAAAGGTGCGGCGCCGGTCTGTTGAAAATAACGTGGAGACACCAATGATCGATCCACCCAAGGGTGGCGAAGCGACAACGGATGGATACATCGATACGTGGGGCACCATCTCCTCCTGGGGGGGGGCCACGCATCATTTCTTCAAAAACCCACGTTGAGCATACCTCTTCTTTTGAGCGCCATAAATACCGAAAGCGCCGCAAACGCGTCGTTTGCCGCATACAGCAGCTGCTTATCGGACAGCTGCTCGTTGGACCAGTTGGAGGTGGTGGTTTTTTGAGGTTTTATAAACCGTTTGCCGAACAGGAGAGCGACGGCGGCTCTTGATCCGATCGAGTTTTTATGGCCGAAGCGGTTGAAGATATGATTGATATCGATCACGTGCTTCGGATGAATATTTAATTTTCCCTTGATCCTTTTAATATCGTCATCCAGGCCGAATCCTATTTTCGCCACGTGCCCCGATTTGAGAATTTCGGCGACTGCAGGTCCGCAAAAGGGTCTATGTGCCTGAAAAATATAGGCACTACGCAGTGTCGCGAACTGGAGCACATGCGGTCCTTCGGAATGCTGGCCAATTCTGAAAGTCGGTCTCGATTCCGTATCGAATCCGAGGAAGGATTCCTGAAGGAGGTGGTCCAGCGCGGAGGCGGCTTCCTCCTGCGTGGTGACGAGACTGATATCTTTTAGTTCCAGGCCGGCAAAGGGAGCCATTCCTGTGATGGCTTCTCTGGTCGGCAGCTGCAGGGGAGTATTGTTATAGGTCATTCCGGGGATCGAGAGTTCCTTTTCAGTGTCGGACAGGATTTCCTGGATATCGAAATCGACGGGAGATCAGGATGTGCCGATCGGAGAACACCGTACTATCCGGTCGTCGATCGAAACAAGTTCACAATTCACAAAATATACACTTCGCACGGTTGGATTGCCCGCAAGGACGTGTATGGAAAGATCTCGGATTATTCTTTTTGGTGCTTGAATACGATCGGGCCCGCGT
Source organism: uncultured Fibrobacteraceae bacterium (assembly GCA_964529145.1). Taxonomy (GTDB): domain Bacteria; phylum Fibrobacterota; class Chitinivibrionia; order Chitinivibrionales; family Chitinispirillaceae; genus JAFGNB01. The sequence continues at coordinate 9,847 of CAZGVZ010000054.1, forward strand.
AAATATTCGTTACTGCTTACCGCAACATCTCCGCCCCGCGGGCTTGAATCAGGAAGACGACATCCCAAGATCATCGGCGACCCGGCGTTTGCCATGGATCGGATCTGTGTTCCAGATTCAGGGCCGTCCGTATCAGAACTAATCCGGGCCGGCAATGTATGCGGGACGTTCCACGGGTGTCCTTACGGATGATAAAAACCGGGAACACCTTTTCACGATCCTTCTTTGGAAAGAAACTCCGTCGCCCACGGAAGGAGGTGGAACAGGTGCCGTCACGCTTGTGGAGACCTCTCGCCTTTGTAAACTCAGGAAAGGGCCTGCAGGAGTCCCCGGCAATCGGGAGGACGCGGTCTTGTGACGACCGACAGGATAGCCTGAGGATGGTTCGGCTCCGTGCACCACTTTCAGAACAGGTACAGGGGGTGGGAGTCGGGATTCTTGCCGAAACAGGTGATGTCGTCGACCTTCGAGATCCGTTTTCCCTTGCATAGCGCGAAAAGCGTCCTCTCGATGCCGATTCCCCCTCCGAATGTTTCCGGAAACAGCGGTACGCCTTCCCGGTCCTTGAGCGAAGCGGCCATGAGGAACGGACCGTACCCGTCGAGCTCCTCGATATTTTCGATATTGCCGTTGCGCAGTTTCGGCCTCACCCTGATGATGTTGTTGTCGAGCAGCCGCTCGATGATGGGTTCGTAAAGCCATTCGCGTATCGCACCCGAGCATATTTCGTAGGCATCGCCGTAAGTGTTCGTGTCGCGCTGGAGCGACTGCGCGCAGATATCATAGTTGTAAATGTCAGCCGAGGAGAATTCGGACAGACCGATTTTCGAACCATCGGCCTTCAGGTAAGGATAGATGAGGTCGTAGTTTTCCCGCAGAAGACCAGTGATCCAGAAAAACTGGGATTTTGTCTGTTTCCCGAGCCGTTTTTCGTACCCCGAAGGACCGAACCTGGCTTCGGTTTCATCCTTTCGAAAGCGGGGGAAAGGTGGGCGCGGCTCTTCGATCGCCACACCGAGCGCGCTCAGGTCCGCCTCGTTCTTTTCGATGATCGCCTTCATGCCGAAAGTGATTAGTTGTTCGAAAAAGTCGAGTGCCTTCTCCATGTCTTCCCTGAGTATCGCTGTAATCCTTTCGGGATCGTTGTAGTACTCTTCAAGAAGCACGTGGCGGTTTCTGCGGATTTCTATGTCCATCTGGGAGAAATCGATGAGATATTTGCCCCGCTGGTCTCCTGTCGCGCTTTCGAGCTCGAGCCGGATATTCGGAGAATCGACGAAAATTCCCTTGATATTCCTGTTGAAGCAGGCGAGGAACTTGGAATAGATCATCGAATGGGTCCCGCGGTACATGTGCCCCTTGTAACTGATGGAAGGAATATGCTCGATATCGTGGGCGAGGGGGTCGGTGACCGGGCTCAAGAGCACCCGTTCCAGGTTGAAGAGACCATACCCGGTGAGAAAATTGTGCATCGCATTGACAAAAGTTGTCCGTATCGCCATGGCGTGGTACAGGGCATCTCCCATCCATTTGCTTCCGTAGGTCGCGGAGATGAACTCTTCGAGCGACTGTCCGTCCTCTTTGAGCGCGGACTGGAATCCGAGCAGGCTCTGGCCGATCGTTTTCTCGTCAGACATAAGGCTTCCTTCAGGTTATGTGGCTTTCATGAAAATATATCCTGCCCCCGCGAAGGATCTCTCCCGCGCATACCTTGAACCGCCGGAAAAATGGCGTGTTCCCATCGAAATGCGCCGGATGTCGAGTGAGATGCCGGAAGTACCGTTTGCCGGTGCGGTACGCTCCCCGAAAACATGAACCCGCCAGCGTGAGAAACAAAAACGCCCGGATGAGAAATCCGGGCGTTACATGTCAGTGCAAAGACCTGCCGATCTCTCACTTCTCGATACCGAGCAGTTCCATTTCGAAAATGAGCATGGCGTTCGGTCCGATATCGTGAGCCATACCCCGGCGTCCGTAAGCGAGTGCCGAAGGAACGAAAATCCTGTATTTACTGCCGACTTTCATGATCTGAAGGATCTCCTGCCACCCGGCTATAACCTGAGTCACCTTGAAAGTGCTGGGTTCGCCACGCTTGTAGGAGCTGTCGAACACTTTACCGCTCAGCAGTTTGCCCTCGTAGTGGACTTTCACGGTGGCGGAAGTGTCTGGAACAGGTCCGTTGCCATCCTGGAGAACGGTGTACTGCAGACCGCTTTTGGTGGTCGTCACACCCTCCTTTTTGCCGTTTTCCTCGAGGAATTTCTTCTCTTCGGCCAGGTTTGCCGTCGCCTTTTCGTTGTCCTTCGCCATCTGCTTGTCACGCATATGGATGCTGAACGCTTCCATGATGACGCGTTCCTGTTCGGCATTGAAACGGGCCGCTTTACCCGCAAGCGCGTCC
>CAZGVZ010000055.1:0-10446 GCA_964529145.1 uncultured Fibrobacteraceae bacterium
AAGTGCATCATCATATCTAAAATCTATTTCATGCTGTGCAGGTGCAACTTCATGGCGTGCCCCTGATACCCGGGTAAAACTAAAGAATTTATCGCGTTCCAAGGCGAGCCGTCTTACCACTCCGCCGGCAGAACCGGCGGCTCCCCATGTCGAACCCCTGGAAGTTTTCAAAAGATGCCACACAGCAACCGATGCATGGCGGGGCCGGAATCCGTTCTTTACATGATAAAACGATTCGATTGGACCGCCGGACACTCACTTTCCCATTGTGAATTTCAGCTCTTTCCCTTCCGGATCAGTCCCGACCTCGAGAACAGAGCCCTCTTCAGCCTTCCCGGAAATCAGGAGCCTCGATACCGGAGTTTCCAGTTCCCGTATGACAGCCCGCTTCAGGGGACGGGCTCCGTATACCGGATCGTAACCCTTTTCAGCGATATGATCGATCGCCTGGTCACTGATGCGCATCTCCACTCCTGCGGTACGCAATCTTTCCCTGAAGCGATCGATCTGGATTTTAGCGATGTCCCTGAGGTGCTCCCTTCCGAGGGAATGAAAAATAACGATCTCGTCCACCCGGTTGAGGAATTCGGGCCGGAAATAGTTACGAAGCTCCCCGGCCACTATCGAACGTATCCTCTCGTACGCCTCTTCCTCTCCGCGATAATCCGCAATCGCCTGAGAGCCTATATTCGAAGTCATGATGATGATCGTGTTCTTGAAATCCACTCTCCTGCCCTGTGAATCGGTGATGTGTCCATCGTCGAGTATCTGCAGGAGAATGTTGAACACATCCGGGTGCGCCTTCTCGATTTCATCGAAAAGAACCACTGAATAGGGCCTGCGGCGTACCGCTTCGGTCAGCTGTCCCCCCTCTTCATATCCGACGTAACCCGGAGGCGCCCCTATCAGGCGCGAAACCGCGAATTTCTCCATGTACTCGGACATATCGATACGGATCATAGCACGCTCGTCATCGAACAGATTGAATGCGAGCGAACGGGCGAGTTCCGTTTTACCCACACCTGTCGGACCCAGGAAAATGAAGCTTCCGATCGGCCTGTTGGGGTCTTTGAGCCCCGCGCGCGCGCGCAATACCGCATCCGCAACCGCGTCGACAGCCTCGTTCTGGCCGATGACCCGTTCGTGCAGCCGGGAGGAGAGTGCAAGAAGCTTTTCCTTCTCTCCGGAGATCAGTTTGCTTACGGGAATATGAGTCCATCTGCTGATGATCTCCGCGACATCCTCCTCGTCGACTTCCTCCTTGAGCATCCGTTTCGAGCTGTCGAGTTCCAGTAGTTCCCTCTCTCCTTCCCTGAGCTGCCTTTCGAATCCGGGAATCGTACCGTGACGCAGCTCCGCCGCCCGGCTGAGATTGTAGTCCCGCTCCGCCCGTTCGAGGTCACCGCGTGCAGCTTCGAGTTTTTCGCGGATGGCCTGCAGACCTGCCACTTTCTCCTTTTCAGTGTCCCACCGGGCTTTGAGCGTATCCGCGGCCTCCTTTACTTCAGATAGTTCCAGCTGCAGTTTCGCGAGCCGTTCGCGTGAAGATTCGTCCTTCTCCTTCCTCAGTCCCTCGATCTCCACCTCGAGCTGCATCCTCCGCCTCAATACCTCATCGAGCTCGACCGGACTGGAATCCATTTCGGTACGAAGCTTGGCTGCGGCTTCGTCGATCAGATCGATTGCCTTGTCCGGCAAGAAGCGCTCGCTTATGTAACGGTCCGAAAGAACCGCGGCCGCGATCAGCGCGCCGTCCCGGATGCGCACTCCATGGTGCACCTCGTAACGTTCCCTGAGTCCCCGGAGGATGGAAATGGTGTCCTCGACGGACGGCTGATTAATCAAGACCGTCTGAAATCTCCGTTCGAGCGCCTTGTCCTTTTCGATGCGCTTTCTATATTCGTCAAGAGTCGTCGCGCCTATCGCATGCAGTTCACCGCGCGCCAGCATCGGCTTGAGCATGTTGCCTGCGTCCATTGCCCCTTCCGCGGCACCCGCGCCTACCACCGTGTGGAGTTCGTCGATGAAAAGTATTGTGTTACCGCTGTCAACGACCTCCTTCAGAACCGCCTTGAGCCTTTCCTCGAACTCCCCCCTGAACTTAGCGCCCGCCACGAGCGCCCCCAGGTCCAGCGAGACGACTTCACGGTTTTTCAGTCCCTCGGGAACATCGCCCCGAACGATCCTGAGCGCCAGACCTTCGACAATAGCCGTTTTTCCCACGCCGGGATCCCCAATCAGCACGGGATTGTTTTTCGTCCGCCGCGACAGGATCTGTACGATCCGCCTGATCTCCTCGTCCCGGCCGATCACCGGGTCGAGTTTGCCTTTCCGGGCGAGGTCGGTTAGGTTTCTGGCATATTTTTCCAGCGCCCCGAACGTCTGTTCAGGATCCTCGGAGGATACCCGCTGGTTTCCCCGCACCTGGCGTAAAGCCCCTAGAAACGTTTCGGAAGTGATCCCGAGCTGCGTGGTTATCCTCTTGCACGCCGGATCCTTTTCCATTGCCGCAAGAAAAAGGTGCTCTACGCTCACGAACTCGTCTTTGAGCGAAGCGGCCTTTTTCTGCGCCTCGGTAAGCACCGCTGTGAGAGAACGTGACATGTACGTCTGCAGCCCCTCGCCCCGGACCGACGGCAGTTTCACGAGTTCCGTCTCCAGCGCCCTTGCGGCATCGGCACCTGAAACTCCGATCCGCTGCAGCAGCGACGGCACGAGTCCGTCTTCCTGCCGCAGCAGCGCCGCCATCAGGTGTAAAGGTTGAAGCTCCTGGTGATGCAAAGAAACCGCGATAGAATTGGCTGTTGAGAGCGATTCCCGGGATTTCCTGGTCAACTTGTCCATTTCCATAGTAAACTCCCTGAAAGCATGAACGAGCTGTATATGCAAAATTCATGCCACTACCGGAGGTGGCGGCTTGTTTGAAGCGGGCAAAATTCGCGAAAAGGAAGAAGAGCGTTGTACCGCCCCCCGGTAGCCGTCTTACTCCACACGGGGCGGGTCGTTTTTCACTCCGTTCAGTAAGCGTAAGGGGTCCGGTGATTGCGGTCCCGTCGTTATCTTACCGCTACCCTCGTACGCAATCACTATAAGGATTGGTTTCTGGTGTCACATGCGCCAGGTTCCACCACTCCCGGCGGAAGAACTGGATTCCCTTGGCAGGGTCATTCCAAAATGAACCGGCCGTGTTTCATTGCCGAACATCCTCCATCGGTGGAATTACGGGGCAAGCGAAGGCGATACGATTGCTTTTTCGGATTGAAAATGCGTGGGTCCGAAGGTAAAATGATCGAGGGAATCAGGTTGCCGATGTCCCGACCAGCTTCCCTTTGGAGCATTGGAGATCAATCGTGAAACATACGGCCGGATATTTCCACCTGAGCTCGTGTAAGGCAGCGATATTATGAAAAGCCCCGCACCCCGGGCACCCACCCGGCGTGAAAAAATCGTGGATTCGATGGCCAGAAAGTTCGCCGACAGCGGCAGCGTCGAACAAATTATCGTCCGGCACCGCAAAAGTCGCATCAGGCCGGCCTTTTTCATTTACATACTGATCGGTCTGTCGGTGATTTCCACCGGTATAACCACACTCGTGATGACCGGAAAGATCGATCCCGGACTGCCCGGTCGAGAAATCGGTGGAGAAATACCGAAAAAAAACAGTCTCGACCTGCTGAGGGAAGATCTGGAAAGCCGACGGATCAGCCCAGACCAGTACGCCCTGTATATCACCGATTATCTCATACATTTCGGTTCTTTTCCCGACAGGTACAAAACGGGCCGCATTTCCGTCACCAGCGGCGAAATGTTCCGCGCGCTTCATGCCGTCTGGCCAAAAGTCAGCCTGCACACCCGCTCGAGCATATTCTCAATGATACCGCACCTCGAAAGCCGATGGAGTAAAGACGGCCTCGGCCCGGCGGGCGGTTGAGGCTGAACACGATGCTCGGCACCGGGCCATTCGCCTTTATCGACCGGACGCTCAACCTCCTTGTGGTCGAACGCGATCCCTCGGATCTTGCACCGCTGCTCCGTCTGCTCGAACCGGTAACCTGCTTCAACGTCCATACCGCAGCTTCGAATCTGGGTGCGCTCGGACATCTGCGTTCCGGTAAACGGTTTCATGTCTGTATCACTGACCTCGGAATGCGCGATGTCGAAGATGACGAGTTCCACCTGCTGCGTCACTACGGCCGCCATAGCTCAATTATCGTACTCGGCGGCGTCGCCTCGCTGCGGAAAGGAGCGGAATGCGTTGCCCTGGGTGCGCGCGCTGTCTTCGACAAAGGGGATTCATTCGATACGGTGACTTTCTTCATGGAATTGCAGCGGCTGGTGCTGATCAATCTCGTGAACCACCGCTACAACGAGTGGTCGGCGGATTCAATCAATCTTGCCACCCGCACGCTGTTCGAAACCGAGCCGGAGTCCGTGACCGAGTGGGCGGACAACATGCGGATAACCGATCGCCAGCTCAGAAATATCTGGCACACGAACAGCGGATTCGGTGCCCGCCATGTGTTGTTTCTTTTCCAGTGCTTCAAACACGCGTTTGCCTATCACGAGTCGACACTCTTCGGCTCTCCCAGGGAAAAGGCGTCTGCGCACAGATTCTTCAAACAGCGTTTCGCCGACTATTTCGAAGCACACAAGGAACTGCTCACCTTCATGCTTTCATGAGGAACGGAAACCGGACTTCCGGTATTTCATAACCCGAACCGGTATAATTTTCAATGCGGCATACCCCGCGAGACCGTAATCACGAGGATTTCAGATGTCGATCCAGCAGCAGCAGGGAAGCACGTTAATCGAAGTAGTCGTCGCGATGATCATTCTGGCGATGCTTATAGCCGGTCTGAACGCCGGGGTTGTGTCGCTCATAGGTTCGAATCTCAATTCGCGCGATCTGAATTCCGCGACTACGGTGGGATACCAGCTTTTCGAGGAATTTCGCCGGCTCGACTACGATTCCCTGTCCACCATGGCGGCAACCAGTCTGGATACGGTACGCTCCCGGTTCATACGGACGTGGGGATTGGATGTAGATACCTTCAAGACGACCATATCGCTCACCGTGGAGTGGCCGATCGCTGCCAACCCGAGACATGAGATCGCGCTCTCGACGATCATCGCACAACCTTGAGAGTTCTGTAATCATGAAACCTTCACCCTCACTCTCCGGGCGCGCGGGAACCACACTGGTGGAATTGATCATGGTGTTGACCGTCTCTTCCATTATCACCATGACCGGATATAAAGCATACAATTTTTTCAACCGCAGCACCGCGCGCGAAAAGCAGAAAGCGGAGTTGCAGCAGGATATAATCACGGTCAGCAGCATCATCGAGAAGGATATCCGCATGGCCGGATGCGGACTGCCCGGAAACGGGGTGGACGCGGTCCTCAGCGATACCTCCAGCGATCAGTTGTCCCTCTTTATCAACGAGAACCGCAGGGAAACCGCACTCGCGGATACCGCCAACCCCCAGGATCGTGCGGTAATCATCGGGGACGCGACGGATTTCAGGGCAGGCGGATGGGTTTGTCTCTCGAGTTCGGGAACAGATACGCTTTACCGGGAAATCAAACGGATTGGAGAGGCGAATCCGGGTGCGGACACCCTGGAACTTTTTCAGACGGTCGGCAGCGCGAATCCGCTCTATGGGGGAACAAAAGTCTTTCCCGCATCGAAAATCACCTACACCGTTGCCTCGGACAGCGTTTTCGAACTCAAACGCCTGAGAAACGGGAAGACGCTTTCCCTTGGTCGCAAGCTCGACTCTCTTCACATCGTAGGAAAGACCTTTGACGGAACACCGATCGCGGGAGGATCGCTCAGCGACGCCCAGGTCATGATGATCGTGTTGGGAGGGTACGTCGGAACAGGCCAAAACCGGGTTTTCCTGGCTGACAGCACGGAAATAAACCTTCGGAACGGAAGCTAGGATCTTATGCGATCTCAGGTAATCGGAAATCGACGGGGCAGTGCGATGGTAGCCGTGGTGGCGCTTGCGGTCATTCTCAACGTAATGCTGCTGGCGTTCTACTTCAGCACGCGCCATACTTCCAGGTCGAGCGGAAACCGAAGACTCAACGTGATCGCGCTGAACATCGCGGAAGCGGGAAAGGAGCGGCTCTATTCCGAGGTTCGGTATTACCGCCATCGGCCGATCAGGGATACCACGCTCACGATTTACAGCGATGTTCCTTTCCAGACGGGATTCTACACCGTTTCCTACAGTTCCGACATCAATGCCGATACCCTCCGGATCACGAGCCGCGGGCTCCAGGACTCCACTGTCTGCACGATCGACGTCATCGCCCTGATCGATCCCGAGATTCCCATTCCCGCTCCGGACATGCGCGGGGCCGTGACTGCCCGGTCGACAGTGGAGGTAACAGGCAATATCACGATCGAAGGCATGGATCACGACACCAGCTGCAACGTCAACGGGAGCGGAGTATACGGAATAAGCTCATCGGGTTCGGTACTGCTGGGCAGCAATTCAGTCGCGATCGGGGGCAAAGGATATCCTCCATTCGAACACAAACAGCTCGAGAAAAGTATGGCACTGGTCACCGAATCGGGAGCGGCTATTGATACTTCCCTGTTCCGTTCTCCGGAAGCGTTCCTCGGTCTGGAAGAGGGAGCGCTTGACTCCTTCAAAACCGGTGCCTGCATGCCGCCCGCTAAATTCAGGGATCTCGTCTATGACACCTGCAGCTATGTAGGTCCTGTCAATTTCGACACTCTCGAGGGATCCGCGGGAATTCTCATCGTTCACAACGCTGCCGGAACCGCCAGTCTCAAAGTCAACCGGGGCATATTCAGAGGCCTGATCATTACCGACAGAATGGACAAGATCAACGGGGACGTCACCATTCACGGAGCGATCGCCGTTCTTTCAGATTCGGCCATGGTTTTGGAAGGACTTGGCAACTCGAAAATCTGCTACTCCAGTGAAATTCTCAACAATCTCACCGACTACTGCGACAACATCAAAAAACGGGTAAGCGAGATTTCCTGGATGGAACGTAAGTGATACTGTCAAGTGAAGCGCCCCTCACCGGAACGGATACACGTTTACTGATCATCGTACATTCCCCCGTAAAACACTGAAAACGGATCTTCCGGATCTTCGATCACCGGAGCATCATTCGGCTCCGCATCATCCATTCCGGACGGTTCGGAGTCGCAGGGATCGTCAATACCGCTTGGGATAACGCTGCGATAATCGGCGCCCTCGTCTATTTTATCGATATCCGGATCGAATCCCGAGGGGGTGAGCATCCATCCGCCGGCTCCGAATCCGCTGCCGTTTTCATAGTTGTCCCCGGGCGCGTCGACGAACTCCACAACGGCGGATCCTACCCCGTCGAGGAGGGAGCAACCGCCGGCCGATCCGTTATCCTTGATCATGAAACGGGTGGCTGGAGCCGTCGCCTGGGAAGAGCGGTCCCCGGAAACCTGATCCGGCCCGACCACAGCGTACGGTTTGCCCACACCGTAAATGAGGTTGTATTGAATAACTCCGGTGGTCCCGTGGTCGATCACTACGCCTGCGACCGGAACGTCGTCGCCCCGAAGCGACAGCGCGCAGTCGACGATCGTATTGCGCTCGATGATGCAGTTCGAAGTGGCGGGATCGGTCATGCCCATTGCCCGTATGGCGCCTCCGCCGCAACGGATGATGCAATTATTGGTGACCGTATGCCCCCTTCCCTGCACTACGATACCCCGCCCGCAGTCGATGACCCGGTTCTCCTCGACCGTACAATCGAGTTCCGATTGCACCGAGAGCGAGTTACCCGGGCATTTTTCGATCACGTTCCCCCGCATTGTGGTATCCCCGCTCTTTACGAGAATGCCATCCTGCGTGCAGCCGCTCACCCTGTTGTATTCGATGACATGACCGCACCGTGCGCTCCTCGAACCGTCCCCTCCGATCAGAATTCCGAGACCGTAATCGAGAAAACGGTTGCGGCGGACGACGATATCGACGATCGGGTTGCCGTTTCCCGCGTCGCCCTGTGCGATCATGAGCCCGACCGCGGCATTCTCGACGGTAACAGGGGCCCCCGGTTGCTGTGCCGCATGCTCGAACGAACACTCTTCGATAACGTTGCAGCCGCCTCCGGCACCGCCGAAATAGAGCGTACAGGAAGCCTTTTTTCTGGTTCCGCAATTTACGAAACGAAGTGAGGCGAAACGGTTCCTGCTGCACTCGCCTACTACTGAAATCGCTCCGTAAGGAGCGTCGATGAACACGAGATCCGAAATGATCAAGTCCGAAACGTCGTACAGGAACCAGCAGGCCGACCGGATGACTGCGGTCCCCTGCCCCTCGGCGCAGATGCGGATGGGACGGTCGTAGGAACCGCTTGTCTGTATGGTACAGTCCGTGGTGTACTCGCCGCTCTGAAGTACGAGGGTCTGTCCGGGTTGTATACGTTCCAGTCCCTCTTCGATTGAAGGAAAAGGACTTTCGTAGGAGCCATGGCCTCCGGGGACGGACTCGTTTACCCATAATAATGACGGGTCGTCATGATGAAATTGCATAACGTGACACTCACTCTCAGAAGGTGAAGGTGGTCACCGTTCCTGTGCCCGTCGCGGGCGCCGGATACGGTTGGTTTCACCTATTACGTGCGACATCGTCGTCGGATGCGGATTTTTTTTCTTCAGGAGACTCTTTTTTCTTTTTGAACCCGTCCGTTTCCTTTTTTCGGAAATGGCTGGTAATGGCGTTCACCACGTCGGGTGCGACAGAAAGAACCTTGTTCATGACGGGATCGGTCGGAGAAAGCGTCTGCACATGCACTTTTCCGCCGGTGACCACAATGAAAGCGACAGGAGTGATGTTGATTCCTCCGCCCGTTCCGGCCCCGCTTCCCGATTTTTCATCCTTTCCCGCACCTCCGGCAGCGAAACCCATGGAGATGCGCGACACCGGAATCAGGGTCACTTCTCCCGCCTGAATGGGTTCGCCGACCACCGTTTCGGTTTTCGCGATGTAATGCATCTGGTCAAGCGCAGTCTTGATGATCTCTGAAAGTGCCATCTTTTCCCCTTCCCGCGGGTCGGCATTTTCCGGTTTCCATGGGAATCGTCCTGTTCCCTTTCCGCCGGGAGATTGCGTGTCTCAACCGGATCCGCCTTGATTCGCGCGATCACTCCGATCGGCGCGTACGGGAAAAATACTTCATACATACCGCAGCCGCACAATAATACGGTGAACCGCATCCGGGCCGCGATCCAGGAATTCCACACCCCACCGGAAACGATTGATCCACAGTATGTCTTTCATTATATTGTTCATATCGTTTATACTTTCGGCAATTGTTGATCCGAAAAAAAGACATTCCCGCGCGATAGGGCCAGGCGGGACTACAACAGAATCCGCGAAACGCCGCATACATCAGTCTTGTAGAGATCTCCGCGCGACAGTTCTCGATCACCGCTGAAGTCCTATCCCGTTACGTCCGTCACGGCCATCCGTCATTTTATGCGAGTATCAGGTACAATCACATTCATCCTGCGCCCAAACGCCATTGCGGCCGGATTTATTATCGCCGGGTGCGCGGCACTTCCCTTTGCGGCCGGGCTCGTCATCACCGAACTGCTGCGCGATCCCCGCGGAGCGGAAGACTCCCTCGGAGCCGGAAAGAGTCATGAATTCATCGAGTTGTTGAATTGCGGATCCGACCCTATCCCGATCCGTGGCCTTTTTGTCACCAATGGCGTCGAATCCGATTCCGTGGTGCCAGTCCAGGACCCTTTCCCGGGACACATGCTCTGCCTCTACGGTGCAACCTCACTCGATCCCGGCGCAGTTGCGCTCGTTCTCGACCGCGATTATCGTGAAGCTATAGCCGGGGATTCCACATGCCGGTTCCCGCTGCCGGCCGGGACGGTTCTTCTGCAATGTTCAGACGGTGCATTCGGGACGACAGGGTTGACCTCAGATAACGGGATCGCGGTCTATCGGGGTTCATCGGACCTGATCGATTCCGTGCTCTGCAGCGCGGTCGACGGTGGAGCGGCTCCGGAAAGGCCCGTATCTGGTAAACTTCTCCTCCCGGAATCCCTGAACAGGGAGGGAATCTCGGTGGAACCCGCCCGGATTCTCTCCATGCCATTGACATACGAGCTCTGCGGCGATTCGATTACACCCGGATGGTACCGGTCTCTTCTCGGAGGCTGGATTCTCGAGTGGCGCGAAGGGCTTTATGATAGAAAAAATGGAACGGTTTCCTGCACGATCGCGGTGGCGGGCGCGCCAGGCTCCATGACCGGCCCCCTGAAACTCCTGGTCGAAGCGTTCCGCTCAGGAAGAGCACAAACCGTGATCACGCTGGAGGCATTCCTTTCCGGGCGGACCGCCACGGTTACCGCTCAGGTTCCCGTAGACACGGCACCATTGCGCATCACGATCGATTCGGGCG
>CAZGVZ010000055.1:10456-12189 GCA_964529145.1 uncultured Fibrobacteraceae bacterium
TTTTTCAGCCGTGTGGCTGTCCGGCTCGACCCTGCGCATCACCGAGCTTTTCCCGAAAAGAAGCTCCGGGGAACCGGAATGGTTCGAGGTAACGAACGTATCGCCGCTGAGAATCAATCTCAGAGGCTGGAGATTCGCAACCGGTAACGACACGTTCGAGATCACCGAAACGAACCTCTCCCTCGAAAACAACGATTTCGCCGTGATCACCAAAGACCGTGATGCGTTTTTTGCGCGGTACCGCGGGCATATCACCATTATCGAACCCCCGCGCTGGAACGCTCTGGGCGACTACGGCGACACCTTGACCCTTCTCGACAAGACCGGCAATGCAATGGAATCGGTCTGCTACGACGCTTCCTGGTTCGAGCAGTGGCCGGCACTTTCCATCGAGCGTCGCGGCACGGGAGACGGATGCGGACGGGAAAGCTGGGTGATCGCGCCGCGTCCCACACCTGGAAGACCGAACGCGATCTCCTTTGCAGCCGGTAGTTCCGTCCCGTCGCTCGATATCGGCCCGGTACCGTTCACTCCCGACTACGACGGCTCCGACGACCGGCTCGCCATACGACTCCATATTCCGCCGGCGTCGATCGCGAAGGTGGACATCTACGGATTCGACGGCAGACCTCTCAGACGGTTTTCAGGTCTGTCGCCGGGTATGGTCCTTTTCTGGGACGGACGCGGCAACGGAGGTCCGGCTCCGCCCGGGCCTTTTTTCGTGGTCGCGGAATTCTCTACCGGAAACTCGGTAACGACAAGAAGGAAGAAAGGCATCCTCTGGAGAAAATGACCGGAAAGGTTCTGCTTCTCACCTGCATCTGCTCACACGCGTTCGCAGCGCTCAACGAACCGTTCCCCGGGGGGTACGCCATGGGCAACCTCGGAACGATAATCTCCGAAAACGGGCCCGGCGGGCGATCATATGCCTTCCCGGCAGCATTCATGACCGATACGTTCACGATAGGAATCACAGCCTCGGGAACCCTTTTTTATGACGACATGGATAATTATCGCGAACGCAGCATCATCTCCGTTGCAGGGAGCGCCTGGTACGCTTCCGGCCGTTTGACGCTCAAAGCCGGTATTTCGAATTTCGACGCCCTCGGGGCCTATCTCGAGCAGTCCGGATTCCTGTCCGCCGCGGTTCCATGTTTTCACGGTATCCGTATCGGAACCGAATTCACAGGCACCCGGATCATCCCCGGATCCTCTTCGGACGGGCGGCTCACACTCGGAGAAGCCGGCGCTTCGGCCTGGATTCCTGCCGGTAAACTATTCCTGTCGGCGAGTGTGAGCCATATCATAATGAAACCGACCGGGTCGACAGGAGCCGATCCCCCGTTACGTATAATATGCGGAATACATACCGCCCACCACGCGTTAGGCGCCCAGGGAGTGCGTATCGACATCGTTCCACGCCTGCCCCATCCTGTCTCTTTCGCCATAGGGCAGGAGTTCCGGCTTTTCCCGCATGCATCCATTCATGCAGCAATAGCCAGCTATCCGTTCTTTATCGCTTTCGGAGTCGCGGTCTTCGTACGATCGGGCTGCATGTCCGTCGCGTTTACGAACCATCCGGTTCTAGGCTGGTCGCGGGGGTTCGGCGCGGAATACGGGAGGAATCCCCGCCTTGTGAAAAAAACGGTACGGAAATGATACTCCGGCAAGGTGCGGTAGCTATTTTTGGATGACCGGAAGCACTGCCCGGTTACGGGCTACGGCAACCCGTT
>CAZGVZ010000056.1:0-11681 GCA_964529145.1 uncultured Fibrobacteraceae bacterium
TGGCATTCAAGACAGTGCCGCAAGGGATGAAACCGCCACCGGATCTGCAGCCCGGATCCAATAGGTCACGAAAAGAATAGTCCCAAGGGGAAGGTGGAGCACGTGAGAAGAATCGCATTGATCGTTTTTCTGATGATGAGTCATGAGATGGTGCACGGCCAGGTTCACAACAGCGCCGGTACCCTGCGCCCGGGAAGGTTTTCCCTGGGAGTCGCTCCGGTTTTCTTCGTGGACAGGGATGGTGATGTGGGTCTTTTTCTGCATGGAGGGGTTGGGATTACCCGCAGGCTGGATCTTTCGCTGAAGTTTCGCCTCAACGATCATGACACCTATTTCGGCGGAGATCTGGAATTCGCCCTGTTGAAAGGCATGCCCTCCATTTCACTTGCCGCAGGTCTGCATTCCTATCACGACCTGGGGATCGATATGACCTTCAACCTGACGTTTCCCCTCAGGCACATCGCTTCGTTCTATGGTTGCCTGGATATGGATGTGGAGTTCGCCGACCATGATACCTATTTTCCCGTGTGGGGTGTCATCGGATTCGAGGTGATGGCCAGACGACACTTGGGAATATTGATGGAGATCGATATCGGGATCACAGATCCTGCGCCGAACATATTCGGAATAGGGTTATGCGTCTATTTCTGATCCTGCTCGGGATTGTGTCGTGAATCATCGCGCCGGATGGAAGGAAAGTCGCCGCGAACCGGATAATCCTGTCGTCAGCAAGAGGAGCCACCGGCTCCGCCGGTGGAGCAAGACGGCTACTGAGAACGCATACCGTTCATCTTGTTGCCCAGCTTCAAACAAGTCACCGCCTCTGGTGGCGGCTTGTTTACTCACAGCAGATGCAGGTGAGTCCCGAAAACGTTTCTTCCTCGTGGAAGAAGCCTTTGCATGCAGCTTCCAGTGAATCGCATACGGAGCGTTCATTCCTTATTATCGCGCCGGGACCGGAGACGACCACCTCGTTCGAAACGTATTGACCCTGGTAGAACATATCCACCCGGTATTTTCCGCAGGGCACGGAATCGCCATGGCAATCCTTTCCATCCCAGTACGCGCCGCTTCCAGCGCCCGAAAGCGAACCGCCGCTGATGTAGTTTCCGTCCATATCGTAGATCCGTATGCAATTATCGCACGCCGATCCCGGTTCCCGGCATTTGCCGTCATCGGTTGTACAGTGCATAAACAATAAAAATGCGGCCATGGCAAGTAAAAGACGGCTCACAGGTACTCCTTTCATCGATGAGAATACGCGGCTGTGCCGGCAGAGAACGGAACCGTTCGGCGGCGACCCGGCGAATCGGTACGATTCTTTCTTAAAATAGTTCCGGTGCGGCATGCTTGTTTGGGGGAGGGAATACAGAATACGGAATGTTTACTCCTGATCATAGGAAATTGTCTATTGCCTACTCCCAAGAAACTGCCCCTTTTTTGGCAGGAGCACCGAATTTTCAATGGGGATCCGCTTTCTGTTTATATTTCAAGCGAACCCGCATTGGTAACGCCATGGATACTGTTTGCTGCTGACTACTGTCTACAAAAATCATGGCGCGCGAGACATCGCGTCAGCTCAGGCCGAGCTTCAGATCCCTGTACAGTCTCATTACGGCGCGTTCTTTCGCTTTGGCTTCGACATCTACCGTGATCGTGAGCCCTCTCCAGCAGTGAGGAAAATCGGCGATGGCGATATAGTCGCCATGCCGGGAAGTGTCGGGTCTTTCCCATCCGTCGATCGGACTCGAAATGTGGAACAGCGGCTCGCGTTTCCAGGTGGAGAGAGCCGCCCGTGTAGCCTGCTCGACCGACAGGAGGTCGGGAAAACAGCGGTGGTGGTGCACGTCATATACGAGCGGTACGCGTAAACGATTGCACAACGGCAGCAGATCGGAAGGAGTGAAGCACCTGTCGTCGTTTTCAAGCGTCAGGAGTTTCTTCACTTCGGGCGGGAGCCGCCGTATCGCATCTGCAAGGCGAGTCAGCGCCGATTCCTTGTCGCCGTACGTACCTCCCGCATGAATGGTGATGACATCGGCACCGATCCACCGCGCGACCTGCGCATGGTAGACGAGCTCCGCGACGGAGCGTCGTACCACTTCGCGGTCCGGCGAGTTCAGAACGATGAACTGATCCGGGTGAAACGACAGCCGGATATCATTGACCCGGGCGAACCTCCTGCATGCGCGAAACCTGGAGATTATTTCATCTCCATCGGGCAGATCATGGATGTCGTAACCTGCCTCCGGATGTGTTTTCAGCGGGAGAATCCGGCTGTTTACCCTGAAAGCGCCGATACCGTTTTCGGAACAAAACAGAAGCGCCGCATGCAGTGAGGAGGCATTGCTGAGGCATATTGCCGAGATCTTCGCGAACGCGCGGCTTCGCTGCATGCGCAGAGTCGATGTGGCGGTTGTGGTGCGGAATCTGATGGGTTGGTCCAGAAAGAGGCAGCATAGTCCAAGACGCAGCATGTATGGAAATTACTTAATGGTATCGGTTACTGCCTCGCGGCTCTTTCCGTGCCGGTATCTATTTCTGTACCGTGTTCATGTTTCCTCACGACCCGCATCTCCTTTTCGATATTGACACTAAGTTGCCAAATCAGCTATTTTCCCTCCGGTACCCGCAAGGGACCCGGTGTCGGTAAAGTAAAGTATGCACGTATCGATGGTTCCATTCCATCTCGGTTACCTGCCTCTATCCGAGGAGGATCCATGACGAGGCGTTTGCCGTATCTGTCTTCATTCCTTCGTTCTTCCTGTTCACGTCCGGAAAGTCACAGCCGGCTCTTGCGCAGGGTCATCCCGGATGGCCGTCCAGTTATATCCCGGAGGCGGGCCGTGTTGCTTGCGTCGTTCGTTCTGAGCATGGGAAGCTGTCAAGACAAATCTCCGTTGAGTCCGGCGGAAAAACCGGATATCTCGCTGAACGATCCCACCGACGCGGAGATTTTTGACGACGCGGTCCCTCATGATTTCATTATCGAAATCAGCCGGGAGGAATGGGAAGGCATTACCCAGGACATGGTGGATTATGCGGAACAGTTCCCCATCGAGCCTTTCTACGACGGCGACGGGCGTGAATATCGAACCGACAACTATCGAAAAGCCGATTTCATCTACCGCCGACCCGACGGGACCGAGTTCAGGCTGGCCGGGGTCGGTATCCGCTCCCGCGGCAACGAGTCGCGTCGGCTGCCTTATCGAAACGGAAATTTCTATAAGACGCACTTCAAGGTGAAATTCGATGAAACCTTCGATTTGCCCGCCGAGGATTCGGCAGCGACGGCGCTGAGCAAACGCCGTTTTGCCGGTTGCAAGGCCCTGAATTTCAAGTGGAGCAGATATAACACCTGGGATGAATACGCAAACAAATCGAAAATCAACGAGCTCTTCAGCTATTCGCTCCTCGGCAAGATCGGCGTCAACGCTCCCCGGATGTCGATGGGAACCCTCAGGTTCCGTATCGCCGGACAGGAGGTAAATTACGGTCTGTACGGCATCGTGGAGCCGGTAGACAAGCCGTTCCTCAAAAGACGGTACGGGACAACCGGGGGAGACCTTTATAAGTGCTTATATCTCGAGCTCGAAGGAGGTCCTGATCTGACGGAAAAATCGATTGCCGGAGATAACGTCGGGGTCAAAGACGTCGACAGGAACTACCGGCCCCAATACGACCTCAAGACAAACGAGGAGACGGGCGATCATTCAGCTCTCAGGGAGTTCGTACACCGGCTCAATACGCTCCAAGGAGAGCAGTTCGTCGATTACATGGACGCGAATTTCGAGGTGGACCGTCTCATTCGCTACCTGGCGATGGGGATCTACATCAATAATCTGGATGATTACCGTTTTCTGGCCAACAATTACTACCTTTATTTCAACACAACCGGAAAGATCGAACTGATTCCCTACGACTTCGATATATCGCTTGGCACCAACTGGCACGGCGATATGGCGTATGACGAATTCATCAATCAGGATATCTTCAATACAAAGAATCTTCCCGCAGCCTGGGGTGACAGCTCGCCCCGGCCGCTTGTCGACAAGGTGCTTGCGGTCGAAAAATACCGCGAACGCTACTTGAACTGCCTCAAGGAGTACATACTGCCCGCGAACAGGCTCTTTCTTTTCAGTGAGTACGAGGCCAAATTCAACCAGTTGTTCGCGCTTTATGGAGATAAAACCGCAAGCGATACCAGGGATTCCGACCCGATGGGCCTGGCCGGTTTCGAAAGATTGTTCTTCATCGATAAGACAAAGAACGTGCTGGATCAGCTCCAGCTCGGGTATACCGGCTACGAGGTCGAGTGAGTTCGCGTTCACCGGATGCGAAATTCTTGGGCACCGGCGTATACGACATCTGATGTACCTCCAGGGCTACAGGAGAGCCATAGGCTTTTCTGTTGGGTTCACAATAAAAAATAAATCTAAAACCTTTTTCTGTCGCCATTATGGTCCCCCGCACGATGGGAAACGAGATGAATGCCTGTAGTGGCGACAATCCGGCTCAGATCGTTATTATTGACATCTCCCCATATTCTGCCTATATTAGGCTATACGTATCGGCATGTGATATTCCCGGATTGGATGAGTGCGTGTTTCCGCATTGAAAAATGGGGAGACAATTTTAAGGTGGCTTTATGATCCCGTTCCGGATTTACGGTTCGCATCCGGCCCCACCGACCTTTGTATCGCCTGCGGTCATTCACTGCGGTCCAGTGTTCCGGAAATCCTGGAAAAACATTTATAAACAAGTGAAATTTCATCTTCAGATAAACCCGTACTCGAGGAGAAAGTATGCATCGTGAAAAAATCAGGTCCATTTCCGTTTGTTCAACCATACTTTTCGCAGGAATGGTTCTCTTCGAGTCCGAAGCCGATCTGACACAGGCCTTCAAGGATGAAACCGATGCTAAGATCGAGCAGCTCCGTAAAACCGATTACGTGATCGAAGTTCAGGATCAGAACGGCCTTCCACTCGGAAATGCATCTCTCGATATCGAAATGATCAAACACCATTTCGGTTTCGGCGCTTCGATCGGTTTCAAGTTCATGTATCCGGATACCGCGGATTCAAATGCACCCGATGTGGACGGTGAGGCCTACCGGGCAGCCTTCAAGGAATATTTCGAATGGGCTACACCTGAAAACGTGATGAAATGGTATGCGACCGACACCACCAATAATCAGGACACCATTCACGGATGTGAACCCGGCGATTACACGAAAGGCGATTCCCTGGTCAAATGGTGCAGGGAAAACGGCATCAGTGTAAGGGGGCACAATCTGTTCTGGAACGAACGTGTGGAGTTTCAGGCATACTGTGCCCGTCCTTACGGCCCCTACAACCCTACGGACTCCTCCCGGACCATCAAGACGGTTTCGGATACGGCGAGGGATCTGTTCGTCGATGCCGTAGGGCTGCGTCTCACTGAAATGGTGCAACGTTACAAAGACAAAGTCAAACACTGGGATGTCGTCAATGAAGTGGTCCATTTCACTACCGATGACAATGGCGATAGGCGGGTGGAAGTTCCCGGACTGTTCGCCACATGGGCCAAGAAGACCGGAAACGGCGGCGCCGAGGTGTTCAACTGGATTCTGGATTCCTCCCGGGCTCTCGATCCGGACGTTAAATTATGTGTCAATGAATACAACGTCATCGAAAAATCCCATGACGAGGACGCCTATATCTCTATGATCAATAAGATCAACGGCGGCGCGCGTGAAAACGCCAAGATCGACATCGTCGGCCTCGAAGGCCATTTCGGAGATCTCCTCTCCCGAACGCAAACCGGCAGCTATCCGGGATATGAATCTTTGATCGACAAGATCGCGGAAGGGATTCACCTCCAGGACAGCGACATGAAATTCTGGTTCACCGAAGTCGATTGGAACAGCGAGGCCGGGGGCAATGCGGCCGACAAACTCGAGGAACTGATGCGTTTCGCCTATTCCCGTGAGGATTTCGGAGGCGTCGTGATCTGGGTCTGGTGGCAGGGAAACCGATGGCGCGACAATCTCGTCAGTTTTGTCGCAAACGATGATTTCAGTCCGTCCGAGGCAGGCAGCCGCTGGAATTCGCTGCGAAAGGAGAAGTGGTGGACCGGCCCCATCAACGATGCGATGACCGACAACAGCGGAAAATTCACCTGGCGCGGTTTTCAGGGTGAATATAAAGTCTCGGTAACCTACCAGACCCTGAAAATCGATACCTCGTTCATGCTCGAACCTGGCGAGACCACCTTCAAGCTCGCCATACCGGTCACCACTATCCGGAGCAGGGTTCATCATTTCGGAAACGGCTCGATGGCGTTGCGGCTCAATGGCGGAAAACCGGTCATCATAAATCCGAAACACGAAACCGGAGAACCTCTCTATCTCTCGGTGTATTCGCTCTCGGGAAAGCTTCTGCACAGAAAACAGATCGAAACCAATGCCGGTACCGACATCTCAGCCGCATTGCCCAGGGGTTGCCATCTGTTTACGATCGGTTCCGGGACCAGAACTTATTACCGGTCTCTGGGATTGGAGACACGGTAAGACGGACGATTATCGTGAGCCTGGAACGCGTGCGTCCCGGAGGATGGAGGGCGCACGGAAAACGAAAGGGAAATCACCGCGCCCGATCGTGATATTATCCCGGTCTTCTCTCCGCGTCAGAAAAGCGTGACGACACGCCTCTCCTGCCGGATTCCCTTCCGGTTCCGGACAGATAGCAGATAGCAGCCTTTTTTAACAGATGAGATATCGACCGAAACGGTCGTTCCGTTTCCGGACCGCCTGCGACAGACCATCTTTCCGTCAAGAGTGGAAAGATGGACGGCGTATCCCGCTTCCGTTCCCGATACGACCAATTCGCGCCGGTGTGCGCTCTTTTTGATGAAAATGGAACGCGGTGGAGTTCTTACGGACGAACGTATACCGCCGGCGGCTTTTTCGAGGTCCGGACGCCACATGTTTCCCGACATGGTGAGCATGTAACAGTTACCAAGAAAAGAGTGGTACCAGTAGCTGTCGTACGACATTCTGGCGACTTCCTCTCCGAATGCGTCGGACACTTCCTGACTGTGACACATGGCCGCGACCGCGAACCCGCCGACGAATGACATGCTGTGCCAGCTGCCCGAAGCGGACCCGTCGAGGTTGTAACCATCCTTGATGTTTTTCGGCCCCACACCATAGGCCCAACCGGAGATCGTCGTGCACCATTCTTTTGCATCTTCGTTGCCGTTCCAGAGATAATCCAGAGCCATACGCCACGGTACCCGGCACGCATCGAATTTGTAGCTTCCCTGGGGCTGACCATCCCATGTCTGCCAGTCGGGAACCAGTCCCGTTCTGTCGTTCGCCCCATTGTTGAGTACGATATACGTGTCGTCCGCGAGCCTTTCCCAATCGTCATCATCGGTCAATTTGGCGAACTCCCTGAAAAAAGCGGGGGTATAATATGAAATGTCGGTCTTGCTGCATCCGCCATAGGGATTCCTGCCGTCGCTGCCGTACCCGCCGACAACCACCGAAGTCCCGTTGCAGTCGGTGATCAGCTTCTTGACCGTGGTGATAAGGTCTATCGCTTCCTTTCGATAACTTTCGCCCCATTGCCACGATGCGACCACCATGGCAAAGGCGACATCGAGATCTCCGTCGCTCGCGCTTCCTGCATCTGAAACTCCGCCGCAGCTGGTCAGCCAAGCCATCATGCCGTGAGACTGTATCTTGCTTTTATAGAACGTGTACAGGCCGTCGAAGAGGTCCTTGTCCCCCATGTACGCGGCGATGATCATAATCCACCCCATGGCTTCGACTTTCGTTCCATTGTCCGTCATGGGAGCGATTCCGCCGTTGCAATTCTGCAGTTTGTTGTCCTTCTTGAACCTGTCATACCAGTTCTCGAGTTTTTCCGTGGAAAATGTCGCCGGCATATAGCCGTAAGGATACTTGATATTTTGCGGAAATGGGTATTCCTGAGCCGAAACGGCGGAAAAAAGAACAGTGCACACGATACCGAGCATACAGTACTTCATTGGATTTCCTTTCATAGCATTCGTGTTAAACGCTTAAAAAGATTTTTACCTAGTATAATATATGATCAAGTGTTCATAAGTGGAATATGTTTGAAGATAAAGAGAGGATAAATTTTCGAGATTTCAGGTCGCTTTTTTAGGGCACACAGGAGAAATGGTGGGGAGATGGATAGGAAAAATCCGTTTTGAGGTTCGGGGTGCTTGCTTCCGGTGGTTTATTTCTTTAATAATTCAATGACTTATTAAGTGAAATGCCCCGGTGGCGACCGTCGAGGAAATTATTATTTGACTCAACCGGTCAGGAGTCAGCAAGCGATTTGCACGCGCACTCATCATAAGCACATTAGAAGGACAGACACACTACCGTGACGCATTCTTGAAACAGTCGCGGCGGTTGTACCGGTGTTGGGAAAAGTCAGTACATGGGCAATGGCACAGGATTATGAACAGGCTGGTTTCTTCAGGCAGCCGATTACTATTTGGTTGCACATGCACAGGCGTTGAACTATACCGTAATCACCCACGTGATAGAATCAACTCAATAAGGGGAATCAAAATTCCTGAGCCGCATGACATATATAATCGAAGTTCAGAACGTGAACCATGCTGTAAACGCGGTTCGCAGAGGTCCATTGTTCGAGAGAATCTCTATATATGTCGAAACGATGAGAATGTATACTTAGAGTGATCCGGGTCCATGGATCCGCATATAGTCCGGGATGAAACCTGCAGGCGGAACACGGAAGAAACCATCTCTCCCGACACTGCGGCAGATCGAAAGTTGAGCGCTTCATGCGATTGATTACAATGGGTCTTAACGCATTCTTTGCCATAGTTTCACTCGCCTCGGGCGCGGATATCCTGATCTCCATAGATGCCGCTGAGGGCCGGCGGGAGGTTAGTCCCTGGATTTACGGCAGAAACAACAGCCTTTCCGACGATCCGGACGATCCACTGCCTGCCTCCACCTGGCAGCTCTACCGTGAAGCCGGGTTGCGCATGCTGCGCGAAAACGGCGGTAACAACTGCACCAAATACAACTGGAGGCGGAAGCTCTCGAGTCATCCCGACTGGTACAACAATGTCTACAGCCACGACTGGGACTTCACCGCCCGGTCGCTTCAGGAAAACCTTCCCGGAGCCCAGGGGATGTTCGCCCTGCAACTGCTCGGCAAGGTCGCTGCGAACGGGGAGCACAATTTCAACGATTGGGAGTATAACGGCTCGTCATGGTGGGAAGGTTGCACGCAAAACCTCGCCGGAGGCGGGGTGGTGAATCCCGATGGAGGCGACAGCGCCCTTACGGAAGGCGATCCCCAAACCTACCTGACCGACTGGCCCCCGGATTCGGCGACAGGCATACTCGACCACTGGTTCGGAGCCGGAGGGCAGGGGCTCGACAGATCCCGTTTTCTTTACTGGAACATGGACAACGAGCCCGAAATATGGTGCAACACCCATGATGACGCATTGCCCGTGAACATCACCGCTGAAGAGTTCGTACAAAAATATGTCGCAGTGGCTAAAAGCGCCCGCGCCCGATTTCCGGGTATCAAACTTGTCGGGTTCGTGGCGTGCAACGAATGGCAGTGGTACGCGTGGGACAATTCGACCGTCACGGTTTCCGAAAACGGCACGGCCCGTAATGTGACCTGGGCGGAATATTTCATCAAACGGATCGCGGAAGAACAGAAGGCGAGCGGAGAGCGACTGCTCGACATCATGGATCTGCATTTCTATCCGGGAACATCGTCCGACCCCGATCTTACCCTTCAACTGCACAGGATCTGGTTCGATACCGCCTGGAACTATCCGAAAGCGAATGGATGCAAACTGCTCGGGGGGGGCTGGGACGAAGGAATACGGAACGAATTCATTATGGAACGGTGCCGCCGCTGGCTCGATCGATACATGGGGAGCGGGCACGGGGTCGGACTTGCGGTATCCGAATGCGGCAGTATAGCGGCCGACGATCCGAACGTGGTCGCAGTGTGGTACGCTTCGCAGCTCGGAACGTTCGCAGATCACGGTGTCGATATTTTCACCCCCTGGAACTGGTACACGGGACAATGGGAGGTGTTGCATCTGTATAGCCGGTATTTCGGGGCGACGCGGATAGCCTCGACCTCCTCGCTCGATTCGGTCGTGTCCGCCTATGCCTCCGTCGCCTCGGGAGGGGACTCGATGACGGTCATTCTCGTCAATCGCGACCGGACCGCGGAACACTCCGCATCAGTGGCGTTCGAAGGATTTTCGACGAACGCATCCTCGTGCGCGACGCTGCGCCTCAGCGGGCTCGTGCCCGGTGAAGAGACCTTCAGGTCGCACCTGGAGAACGCGCTCGTCAGCGGGATGCTGCCGCTCTCGGGCAACACGTTCGAAGCTTCACTGCCGCCGCTCAGCGTCACGGCCGTCATCGTCACGGGCAGTTCGGGAACACTCGCGCCGTGCAGGCATGCAGCGAACTCCCGGAAGGTGACCGTTTCGGTACGGGGGGGCATGCTGGTTATCGATGGACTGAGGCAGTCCGGACGGTATGATGTTTCCATATACGACCTTCTGGGGATTTGTCTGCGCACCTGGAACATCCAGACCCAGGGCACTGTGGAATTGCCCGTCCGTGCATTGCCGCAGGGAAGATATGCGGCCGGCATCGGTGATGGAGGGCACAGAAGGCTCTTCACAATGGTGAGATAGAGCCCGCCCGGCAAACCGCAACGGCGCGCCGCCGGTCAACGGGTCGGATTAAATGAAGAGCAACAGGCTTACCGCCATGACCAGCATTCCTGCGATAAGGCCCCCGATCGCGACGTGGTGCTCTCCGTACTCCTCGGCGGTCGGCAGCAGTTCGTCGAGCGAGATGTAGATCATGATTCCCGCGACCGCGGCGAAGACGAGGCCGAATGTAAGGTGATTGAAAAACTGTTTCAGGAGAAAAAAACCGGCAACAGCCCCGACCGGTTCCGCAAGACCGGACAAAAGCGATAACCAGAAAGCTTTTCTCCTGCTTCCGGTCGCGAAATAAATGGGTATCGAAACCGCGATTCCTTCCGGTATGTTGTGGATCGCGATCGCGACTGCGATGCTGATTCCGAGCGAAGAGTCGGTCATGGCGCCCATGAAGGTCGCTAACCCTTCCGGAAAATTATGGATCCCGATCGCAAGTGCGGAAAATAGACCGGTCCGAAGGAGCTTCTCCGGGGAGTGCTTCCGGCCCCCGCCCCCGATCTGCCTGAGGTGGCTTATCTCGTGGGGATTTTCGAAAGACGGTATCAATTTATCGATGGCCGCGATGACCGCGATGCCGCAGAAAAAGGCGACGACGGTCAGGCGGTAACCAGCCTGATCTCCCAGATGGGTCGACAGGGAGACTCTTGCCTTGACGAAGATTTCTACGAGGGAGACATAGATCATCACTCCCGCGGAGAATCCCAGTGAGCCGGCAAGGAAACGGGCACTGAGCTTCTTTGAAAAGAACGACAGGGCACTGCCGATGCCCGTTGACAATCCGGCGAAAACGGTAAGGCCGATCGCCAGCACAAGATTGCCTGAGGTCATGCCGCTTCCTTTACTATTCGTCGGTTACGATGATTCCGATCCCCCTGGCCGCCTTTGGGAGCGCGGCGCTCCGCTTTACATCGGAAGA
>CAZGVZ010000056.1:11691-12175 GCA_964529145.1 uncultured Fibrobacteraceae bacterium
CCGATCATTCTTCCGGAAAGATCGAACAATACCGTCCCGCCGCTGCTCCTGCCGATCACGAAGGGGCTTTGAGATAGATTGATGAATCCCCGCCGAACCATCCCTATACGGGCCTGTCCGCCGGGACTTCGCCCCAAGGCGACCCCGAGCTCAGGAAAAGGCTGCCGATCGTCATCGAGGAAGATTTTCCGTATCGCCATGAGCTCGGCGACGGTGACTCCCCATGTCTGGAGATAATTCCACACGCCCGCCTGAACCGTCGAGCTCTGCGGATCGAACGATTTCAGGTAATCGATCATGCCTACCCATGGATCCCATATTGTATCTCTGAGGCCGTGGATCGAAAGGGACGTCCAAAGATAATCCTCGCCCATCTGCTGTTCGGAGCATCCAAGCAGGGCTTCGAGAAGGGCCACTACCGTTCCCGTACGGTCCGCTCCAAGCCGGCAATGGCAGATCATGGGGTAGTTCCGCATATCGGCCA
>CAZGVZ010000057.1:0-8494 GCA_964529145.1 uncultured Fibrobacteraceae bacterium
GCGGCGAACAGCCGGGGGTCGTTGAATCTCCATGAGTAAAGAATGCGCCGGAGAACGGAACGCAGGCTCACTCCACAGGATTTTACGTGACAGGCGTGACCGTCCCGTAAGACCCGGCCATCCCGCAGGAGAGGTCCTGCGAGAACGTAACCGTCCCCGAGTTCCCCGAAACGGATTTCACGTGATTCCTCGGACTCGACGAATGGTCGCGGGGCAAGGACGTCGCCTGAAGATCCGCCGGAAGCCTTTCTTCGCTGTGTGTATTGACTGTACGCGGTCGATTCTCCGAACCTCCCCAGATACACCGTGCCTATACTTGTGGGGTGATTGTCCGGGGGTTGCCGGCGGTCGACCGGGAGCTCGCGCAACGCGATCAGGAAATGCTGGGGATGACCATCGACTACATAACGGTCTATGTCCACGTCGTGAAACAACGCCCGGTTATTTTCTGAGGTATGGATATTCCGGAGAGCGCAGAGTGCTGCCTCCTCGTCGAGTAAAGGGGGATTTTCTACTGGTCCCCTGTTCGAATCCAGAAAATCACGGGTGATCGCGGTATCGGTCTCGATCTCGCGCACCTGCAGCCTTTTCCCTCCGATCCCGTATGCTTTTCCGGTAAAATATCGATGATTCTCTAAAAACGTGCTGTCGCGTGACGACTGCCCGGAAGTTCCCTGAAGACCGGTCGCGATCTGGGGAAGGATGCTCACCAGGAGAAGAAGAATGACCCCGAGCATGGATGGAATCATGAGCTCCCGTCGCCGTCGGATGAGAAAGCCGGTGACCCGGAACAATGAACGGCGTACTCCACCGGAAAAGGTTACGGCGAACGCTGTCGCGGCTGTGAGCCCGTACACTGCCATGGCCGCCTTGTATCCCGGATAACGGTACACCATATCCACGTGGCCCGCGCCGTATCCCTCCCCCGAGTACATCATCGCGAAAATGCTGAGGTATGCACGGACGGCCATGCAGAGGAGGAACAGCCCGGAGATGAACGTGAGCGGGCGGCTCAGTGTATGATTGCTCCTGAATTGAATTCGAAATCCGGCGCCGCCTTCTTTAAGGTTAAGGAAATGATGGAAATGACCTCCTGCCACTGCGAATGCGGTGAAGAGTACGGCCGCGGTGATCCAGGTCAGCAGCCGGAAATAGAAAGGGAGTGAAATGAGATAGAAATCGGCTGTTCTTCTAAAAACCGGATCCTGCACGGGGCTATTCACCCTGAAAAGAAAAAGCAGCGCTTCGTTCCAGAACGAACTCAGCCCCAGCCCCATGATCACGGCGGAAATGATGGAAACGGCGGGAATGAACCGGAACCCGTGCGGTTCCATAGCGCGTTCGGGCAGTGCCGATTCCAGACAGCTTTTCATGAAAATAAACACTGCCGATGCCCCTGCAGCGAACAGTACGATTCTTGTAAGCAGAGCGACAGTGAAACTGCGTCTGAATCCGAGGCTGTCAAACCAGAAAAACTCCGTACAGATCCATGCAAAAATGCCGAACAGGATGATCGCCGTGACATCGGCGAACAGTATTATCAGTGAACTCAGCATTTTTTTTCGAAACTCAGGCCGGGAATATTTTCCCGCATTCCCGAGGGTAACGGCAAGCGGAATCAATCCAACGATCAGCACGGCCAACGAAATGAACGTACGCAATGTTTTCTCCCCGTGTATCCATGCTTTCCGAATGCGCAGGTCCGCATCAAGCGCAAGTAGTATGCCGGAGGAATCAGAAGTCCGCGTTTCGGCAACGCTCCGGGAGTTTACGTTTCCGCGGCTGCGCCTCGACATGCCCCGGACCGGGAGCGCGGGCCGCCGGTCTCCGGACAACTCCCGGAATCGATAACCCGGCTTATCGAATTCGCGAAACGGTCCAGTCCCGGACGTATCTGCCGGACGCAGTACCGGATTACCCAGGCGTAAGGAGTGGTATGGATTTTGATGCGGAGACGGCTTTCGCACAGTACCTGGACGTACAGGCTCAATATGATATCCAATAACATCGGATTGTGGATGTACCGAAAAGCGACGGATGGAACGGTCTGAACATGCCTACCCTACTCAGACGGGCGGTACGCGATTTTCAGATACGGCTGAGCTGGATCATTCTTCTTCTTCTGATGAAGAAGATGCATGCGGGAAAACGGCTTCCGCGGGGCCTGCTGATGATCCAGGTAGACGGACTTGCCCGCCCGCAGCTTGAAAAGGCTCTACATCACGGAAAAATGCCGTTTTTGCGCCGTATCCTGGCGCATGAGGATTATCTCCTGCATTCGATGTACTCCGGATTGCCTTCGAGCACTCCCGCGGTTCAGGGCGAGCTGTTCTACGGTGCGGTATGCGCGGTTCCGTCCTTCGGGTTCCTCGATCGCAAAAGCGGATTCGAAACGTCCATGTTCTCGCGGAAGACCGCGACCGGGGTGGAATCGCGGATCTCCGTTTCCGGGGATCCGCTGCTCAAGGAAGGAAGCAGCTACGGGAACGTATTCACCGGCGGGGCGAAATACCATCGGTTCTGCCTCAGCGACCGGGGACGCGAAGAGAGTGACCGGAGCGGTTTTTTTCCGTATCTGCTTCATTCGCCTTACGGATACCTGCTGTACGCTTGTTCGTTCGTGAGAGCGGCGGCATTGTCGCTGATCGAAATCGGTATTGCGGTATTCGATTTTTTGAGAGGCATCGTTTCACGGCAGAATTTCGTGAAGGAGCTGTCCTTCATCCCCGCCCGGATTCTCATATGTATAGTACTGAGGGAATTCATCAAGGCTCATGTCATGAACGATCTCGCCCGCGGTGTCCCGGTTATACATGCCAACCTCATCGGGTATGACGAGCAGTCGCACCGGAGGGGGCCCTCTTCTGCTTTCGCGCACTGGACGCTTCAGGGAATAGACGCCGCGATCGGGGCGATGTGGCACAAGGCCCGCGCTTCGAGAAAACGTGAGTACGATGTCTGGATATACTCGGACCATGGTCAGGAGGAGACGGTCTGCTATTCCTCGCTCCACAAGGGTGGCATCGCAGAAGCCATTTCCAGGGCGGCGGAAAAGGCGGGTTGCTCTGCTCCCCTGAGGCATTCCGTGTTCCAGGGCATCATGCGTAAAAGAGCAGCGTTGTTGTATCCGGAAAGGCCTCCGGTGGATCTGGACATACATGCCGAAACGGATGGTCCGCGTATTCACCTCGCGGGCATGGGACCGCTGATGCATGTGTACCTTGGCCGCGATGACGACGAAACGCTGTACGGGAAAATCGCGGAATCATTGACCAATGACAATGAGGTTCCAATGGTGATTCGCAAGGGGGAACAGGGCACTGCCACGGTATGGAACAGGGATGGAAAATGGCGTCTGCCCGGGGAAGCGGCATCTGTGGTGGGCGGTGTGCATCCCTTTCTTGACGAAATAGGCGAAGATCTGGTTCGGCTCGCTCATCACGAGAATGCGGGCGATCTCATTCTGAGTGGTTGGCACTCCGGGGAGCAGGCGATCAGCTTTCCCGTGGAGAGCGGAGCTCACGCCGGTCCGGGTTACTGTGAAACACATGGATTTTGCTGCGCTCCGGCGGTGATTTCGTTTGCAAGATCCGGGGAAAAGGCCTTTCTGCGACCATCCGTACTCAGAACTGCGGCATTGCGCTTTCTTGAACGGCTTCCACAGGAACCCGCAATACGGAAAAAACGCCCGGCCTCTCCCAGGCTTCGCGTCATGTCGTACAATACTCACAGCTGCATAGGGATCGACGGGACGGTTTCACCTCAGAGGGTGGCCCAGGTGATCGCAAGGTACGAACCCGATATCGTGGCACTGCAGGAACTCGATTTCAACAGGGAGCGTACCGGCTTTTCCGATCAGGCGATGACGATCGCCGATATTCTTGATATGAAATTCCATTACCATCCTGCTCATCTTCGGGAGGACGGATCGTTCGGCAACGCCGTACTGACACGGTTCCCGATCACAAAGGTGCGCACGATCCTTCTACCAGGTTATTTCGACACGGAACCCAGAAGCGGGTTGCAGGTAATCGTGGATTTCGGTTACGGAGAAATGACGGTCATCGCAACGCATTTGAGCTTCTATCCTTCCGAAAGGCACATGCAATGCCGCTATCTGCTGGAGAGTGAAGGTGTCGGTCTGATCGATCCATGCATCTTGTGCGGAGATTTCAACATGACCCCACGCTCGGAATCCTACCGGCTCATGACCGGAGTTTTCCGGGACTCCTATTCACAGGTGATCACCGGCAGGACAAACAGGTCCTGGATGGGTTTGAGCTGTCTGGATTACCTCTTTGTCACTTCCAGGGTACGGGTTCACCAGGTAACCGTGCCCAGGGACGAATTCACCCGGAGGGTCTCCGATCATGCTCCGGTCATCGCGGAAGTGGAAATAGAATGATGAGGCTTAGGGTCGAAGAGAGTTGATCCGGCCAGGGCGGGGGCGAATCATCCGGCATAGTGCGATAGACGCAAAGGGATCTATGGAAAGCCCGGCCGGGGCAGGGAGTCAGCGGGTCCGAAGAAATCTTCGGGTTTTTTCCCGACATTCGAGTCCCTTTCGGAATGATCGTTTCCCGGCAAGCTGCCGTTGATCGCAGAGCGGATCGACTGGGCAAAATTCGACACGATCTCCCATTCGATTTTCAGGAGCCTCCGCGTACGCTCCCATACGGAATTTTCGACAGGCTTATGGGAATAACCCTCTGAAATCACGCTGGCGTACACCTTCAGGGCGGCACGTGCGCATAAGGGCATCGAGAATTCCGTCGCTTTTCTCCGTGCCTCTCCGCTCATCGAGCGGCGCATTTCTGAGTCAAGCGAGAAGAAGACGCGCAATACCGAGGAGAAGATGTCCTCCCTTTCCTCCTCGACGATGAACCCGTTGGCACCGTGTTCCACGACATCACGGACTCCGGGACCGTCGAGCGCCGCGACCGGTACTCCCGAAGCCAGGGCTTCGGTCAGCACCAGCCCCTGTGTCTCTGTTCGTGATGCGAAAACGAAGATGTCCATCGAATGATAGCAGTCTGCCAGATCGGAACCTGTGAGCGTCCCCGGGAAATGACACCGCAGGCCGATTTCATCTTCCTGAAACAGTCCGAGCAGTTCCATGCGTGAAGGACCATCTCCCGCGATGACACAATGGGCTTCCTTATCCTCGCGAAGATACCCGAGAATGCACCTTCCGAGAAAGAAGATGTTTTTTTCGGGTGCGAGCCTGCTTACGAAACCTATCACCCTGCTCCCGGACGGGATGTTCTCCCTCCTGCGGAACCGCAAGCCGTCTCCCCGCTCGAAATCCCCGAGCATGATACCAGTGGGGATCACGGTTATGGGAGTGGTAACCCCGCGATGGATGAGATCTTCCCTGACGCTTGCCGAAGGAGCGAAAACATGCGCGCACAGATTGGCGTATCCGGTCGCGAGCGTCGCTGCGAAACGTTTCATGGCCAGAGAGTCGCCGGGCACGTAATGCGTATACATCTCATAATACGTATGAAACGTGAAGATCAGGGGGACTCCGTATTCGGCCGCGGTCCGCAGGGCGGTATCCCCGACAAGAAAGGGGTGGTGTGAATGTATGATATCGGGAAGAAAGTGTTCCAGCCTTTTTCCGAGCAGCCCCGGGATAGGAAGCTGAACTGAAAAATCGGTTCCGTTGAAGTGCTGTATTGCCGGTACCCGGATCACGTCCCGTTCATCGGCCGGAGCACCCTGGTAGTGCGGAGCCACGATGAGCACCCGGTGTCCCATGGCGCGGTACTGCACACTGAAGCTTTCGATCGACTTCTCGACGCCTCCGACAAACGGCGTATAAGTATTTGTCATCATGAGGATGTTCAACCGGAACTCTCCCCCGTGATCTTGTCCGAAATCTCGACCGATGCGGATGAGTCGGTCCGGGAGACCAGCCGCCCCCAGACCGGAGATATCTCGATTTCCGGCATTCCGGCGTTCCATCTGCCTTCCCACGTGATCTCGACCCTGCAGCCGTTGCGGACCGTGCGTACGGTCACCATGCCGAACGAGGTGGGAGCGGGTCCGAGTGTGCAGGGGCTCCCTTCCAGGAACCAGCGCGGAAGTAAACCGGTACAGAGCAGCAGCCGCGGAGGATCGCACTCCTCCATGACAAAGAGGTTTCGCACCATGCAGACCCATTCCGCCGCCGCCCAGACATGCTGCCCGTCTCCCATGCAACCGGTCCCGAGTTGCGGATGGATAGCTTCAGGCCATTGACCGGTAGGTGAAGCCAGTTTCGCTATCGCTTCCATACATGAGGCATACCGGACGTCATGAGCCCTGAGCAGCGTCTGCGCGACATGGAGAGTAAGATACGGATTGATTCCTGAGTGGCTCACGTCATGGAACAGTGCGTTTTCCACGCTGCATTCTTTGTAAAGGTATACCGCGGTTTCGATCAACCGCCGGTCGCGGCCCTCGAACAGCAGAAGAGGGTATCCGGCTACGAGTGAGCCTACCGAGGCGCTGTCAGGGCGCCGGTAGGGTGACGGGGGCATTACCTCGTTCCCGGAAACCCGGAAAAATCGCCTGAGACTGCTGTTGATCGCGTCGAGAAGAGCGGCGGCTTGATCCCGGTAAACCTTTTCCCTGTGCAAGTCTCCAGCCGCCTCCGACATTCGCGCCGCTGCCCGCAAACCCGCAACCGCCCAGAAATCATCCCAGAAGTAATAATCGTTGGGACCGAGGTGTTCCGCGCTGAAGCCCGCGGGGAGGAGACCCTGATGCATCGTGGAACACTCGTCTGATACCAGCTTGCGGCGAATCCAATCGGCTGCATGTATGACGCTCCTACGCTCGGTTCGGTGAAAGCAACTGCCGGTCAATCGGTCGAGCAGGTCGTATATCCAGAGCACCTGGCCGTTAGAATCCCATTCTCCCTCCTGCGATTCGTAGTAGCCCGACGCGTTCTGCCTTCGCGAAAAACGTCCGACCGCGGCGCAGGCCCTGTCGGTCAGACCGCTCAATGCCATGGCGTGGGCGATGAGAACCGCATCCCTGAACCAGAATCTGTGGTAGGTGTAGGGACCGGCAAAGATGTCGTCGGGTGAATGGAGCAGCATGGTATGGAGGGCGTTCTTATAGAGAAACATGTAATGCTTGTCTGGAATGTTAAGCATGCATGCACGTTCGAGTTGTTCGTGCCAGGTGGTTAAAGACAGGGGCCTGGAGGGCACCTTTTTCCGGGCTCCGAGAGGAACGGTTACCGATATTTCCCTCGGGGTATTCTCCGTCAATAGAAACTCAGCCGCTGAACTCGCCATCCCGACATCGCAGAACGAGGATGGCTGGTTCACCGCGCCTTTCTGAATGATCGTATGATATACGTCGCCCGTCCGGTAGGTGGAATGCCATAAGCGGGAAGGAAACTGGTCGAAAACACATCGATGACGCCTGTTGATGACCCATTCTCTTGCGTCATTAGATTCCTGTATCGATTCGAGCAGGCTCACTCCCTCCGGATTGTAGGGGCGCAGCGAGATGACGAGGCGTGCGCCGATATCGGATGTTAATGCCTTCACATGAAGATAACACGTCTCCGTTCCGTCGACGACATCCGCTTCAGCGGTGACGATGAGCCGGTGGCGTGACCTGGAACTCTCGGTGATAATCCTGAGCGGAAACGATTCGGGCAGAGTCTGCCGCACTTCAGCGCACCTGGAAGGCAGGAGGTGATCTCCCGTTCGATCGAGTATCCAGCAGTCGATCGACCAGCCGTCATGGACAGGAGTAAGCAGTCCCCTGGGATCGACGATGGGAAGCGAATGCATGCCCGGTATCCCTATCGCGGTCCAGTTGCGGTGAGTGAGGTTGATGTGAGTGAGAGCGAAAGCGCGCGGTATGAATGATTTGCTGCCGGGGTTGAACTGCTCCTCCACCCAGAAGGGCCATATCCAGTCGAGATTGTGCTGAATGGCTTGACTATTAAGCAAACCTCGGGCGTGCATGACGGCTCCGGCTCTGAGCAGTTCGTACGGAGCCACCATTTCGGCCGGCTGGGCGAAACGGTTGAAACGGGCGAGAAGTGCAAAAGGATCGATGAAGCCGTGCGTTCTCGAAAGACGTCTGAGAAGAAATTTCCAGGGGAAAAACTTGGTGAGCATCGGCATTCCTCGGTTTGAATCGCCACAGTCGATAACTGGTCTGCGGGGAATCGCCACAACATAGCAGCAACTTCAATGCCACGGTCCCGGAAGAGGCCGGCACCGGCACGGTAATTGCTGTCCCCGGATCCTCATGTCAACAGTTTTGCAACTGATCGCCGCCAAGTCCGGAGGGGGGGAAAGTATCCGCCGGGTGAAGCGCTTCACTGCTGATGTGTTGGGCGAATGGCGGAAGGACAAGGGGTGGCTGTTGTCCGCGGCTCTCGCGTTCTATTCGCTTTTTTCCCTGGCCCCTCTGCTTATCCTCATGGTCGCGGCTACGGGTATATTACTTGGATGGTCGAACGCGGAGGAAAGGATCATCG
>CAZGVZ010000057.1:8504-12096 GCA_964529145.1 uncultured Fibrobacteraceae bacterium
ATCGTGCACGTGAGATCATTGACAGGAGAAGCCGGAACCGCAGCCCTCCAGCAACTTATTCTCGACATAAGTCCTCCACGACGCAGTTTGTTGGCCGCAGGTGCGGGCGTCCTTGCCCTTGTCATGGGCGCATCGACCGTGTTTTTCCAGATGCGACAGGCTCTCGACGTGATGTGGAACGTGGAGCCGCCGAGACGGAAATTCTTTTTCGGATACCTGCGGCAAAGGATTTCCGCATTTCTGATCGCAGTCGCGGCCGGATTTCTGATGATCGTTTCCCTTTTGAGCACTACGCTGCTCGCCGCCCTGGAGAGAAGACTCGAGCCTGCGTTCGGAGAGGCCGTTCTGGTATGGAGAGTATTTGACATATCGCTCGCATGGGCGGTGCTGCTGCTGATTTTCGCGATGCTATACAAATTCGTTCCCGATACAAAGGTGCTGTGGAGCGACGTATGGATCGGAGCGTTGACAGCGACGATCCTGTTCAACATAGCGAAATACCTCATGGGGCTCTATCTCGGATTCACCAGCGTGGGTTCAGCCTACGGTGCGGCTGGATCCGTCATCGTTTTTCTCGTATGGGTAAACGTTTCCGCCCAGATTTTCCTGTTAGGGGGAGAATGCGTTCAGGTGTTCGCGAGAAACCGGAAAAAATCCTGACCATGAAGGCATTACGGAATCGGATCACCTGAAAAAACAAACAGATGATTCGGGCCTGCGGCAGGCGATCCCGAGTTGACCTGTTTGGGACCTATTCTTCGTGTAATCCCGGGCAGCTGCGATCCCGTTCATGCCGCTGTGCGCGAAGCATATCGGGGTAAAGAAATCGTCCGGTCGAGGTAGAATCATGATCGTCCGATTAACCTTTCGGAACGCATGCGATGATCTTTGAAAGAGGTAAAAGTAAATGATTGGCGTATCATTTATGAGAAATTCCTTCTTAAATTCTGGAACCGTTACCTTAGCCGGAATGACTCTTCCGCATTCTCAGGTAGCCGTGCATGGCACAGAATTAGCATGATGAAGCGGAGTGCGGAAATCCACATAAAAGGAGGTTCGCTTGTTCGGAAAACGGATAAAACTGTTCACTCTTCTTGGATTCGACGTGAGTGTGGATTTCAGCTGGATCCTGATCGCGTTTCTAATCACGTGGTCGCTTGCCGCAGGTGTCTTCCCATCTTTCTACCGTGGATTGACGGCTACCGTATATTGGACCATGGGCATAGCAGGAGCAGCGGGTCTTTTCGGATCGATAATCGTGCACGAGTTCAGCCATTCTCTTGTCGCAAAAAAATTCGGACTGCCCATGAAGGGAATCACGCTGTTTGTCTTCGGTGGAGTCGCGGAAATGGAAGATGAACCGCCCAATCCCAGAGCCGAATTCATGATGGCGGTCGCGGGACCTTTGTCAAGCATAGCGATTGGCGGAGCGATCCTGCTCGCGGTGAGAGCAATAGGAAGGGATACCATTCCCATCCCGTTGTACGGAGTGCTGCAATACCTCGGGAGCATCAACCTGATCCTCGCGGCATTCAATCTGATACCCGCGTTTCCACTCGACGGAGGAAGAATACTGCGCGCCGCGCTCTGGCAATGGAGGAAGGATATCCGCGCTGCGACACGTATCGCCTCGTTCACGGGCAACGTCTTCGGGTTCGTGCTGATCGCGCTCGGTGTCTACAATCTCCTCAGAGGCGGTTTCATAGGTGGAATATGGTGGATACTGCTGGGCATGTTCGTTTGGCAGGCGGCCCAGATGTCGTACCAGCAACTGCTCATTCGAAGGGCACTCCAGGGCGAACCGGTCTGGAGATTCATGAACGACCGTCCCGTCACGGTGTCCGAGGACATTCCTATCGACAGGTTCGTGTACGAATATGTCTATCATTATCACCATAAAATATTTCCACTCATCGCGGATCACGTGCCGCTGAGATGCGTGACGACCAGGGACATCCATGCAATCGACAGGGACGAATGGGCACGGCATACGGTGGCGGAAATAGCACGTCCGTGCTCGGATGACAATACGCTCTTTACCGATACCGATGCGGTTAACGCTTTGTCCCGCATGAACAGGACGGGTAACAGCCGCATGCTCGTGACCGATCGTGACGGCGCCCTGAAAGGGGTGATCACCCTGAAGGATCTGATGGGTTTTCTCTCGGCCAAACTGGACCTGGAAGGCGATACGGACGATTTCTATACGCATGGAAAACTCGCCCATATGCACGGTTGAGCGGACTCCGCACAATCGTGAGGCAGGTGACACCGGGAATCGGCCCTGTCGGTGACATGGAAATCCATGTGGAAATCGAGTATCCGGCCATACGGGGAAGTTCTGTTTAGTCTTGACCGTGAAAGCATGTGAATTTTACGTTCCATTTCGCGCCGCATACGGACTCCTACGATGAAGAATGTCACGAAGAAAGAGCTCGTCAATCGCATTTCAGAGAAAACCGGTTTCTCCTATATCGACGTCAAGCTTACGGTGGAGTCGTTCATCGAAACCATCAAGGAATCTCTTTCAAGCGGAAAAAACGTCGAAATCCGGGGGTTCGGAAGATTCAAGCTCAGACAAAGGATGCCGCGACGCGCAAGAAACCCCCGCACTGGAGAAACCGTTCAGGTGGAACGGGGATTCAAGACACGGTTCGAAGCATCCGAGGTACTTTTGAGAAGACTGAATCCACGTGATTCGAAACTGGAAAAAGAGTCCCGGAGAGAGGCGGATACTACAGGCGGCGGTTCCGAATCCTGAGCGACAATTACACAGCCCCTCCGGAGGAGGTGAGGCGATGCAGGAGATCGCAGCGAATCTGTTGCCTGGGATCGGGTATTCGGAACGAGGAGACAAAGAGATCGATGAAACGGATACGGACTGTCGCCACGATAGGCAATTATCTTCCACGCAGGTGTGGAATCGCCACTTTTACCACAGATCTGCTGACTTCGCTCAAGAACGCCGACCGTGAACTCGAGTGTTTTACCGTCGCCATCAACAACACCGCTGAGGGATATCAGTACCCGCCGGACGTCAGATTCGAGATAAGTCAGGATGAGATCGATCAGTATCATTCAGCAAGCGAATACCTCAATATCGGCGATGTCGATGTGGTGAGCGCCCCAGTTGGTGAGCTGCCCGCCGGAGTGATTGTAGAACCAGCGGAAGTCATAGTGGCACTTGAGGGGGTTGTAGGGCTCCCACGGAGATGGGCCGAGCCAGAAGTCCCAGTCGAGTCCTTCAGGAGCGGGAGCCGACTTGGCTATCGGCACTTCACCCCGGCTGTTGGCATAGAATGCCACGGCCTTATAGACCTCACCAATGGTTCCTTTGTGAATTTCGCTGATGATTTCAATGGACTCGGGAGCTGAACGCTGCTGGTTACCCATCTGGACCACCTTGTTGTATTTCTTCTGGAATTCGATCAGAAGGTCATCTTCCCTGAGGTTATGACTGCAAGGTTTTTCCACATATACATGTTTCCCGGCTTTTACTGCCATCCAGGTACCTGGTGCATGCCAGTGGTCGGGCGTTGCATTGATCAGGGCATCAACTTTCTGATCTTCCATCACTTTGCGTATGTCATTC
>CAZGVZ010000058.1:0-9671 GCA_964529145.1 uncultured Fibrobacteraceae bacterium
AGATGTATTGATGAATGAAATGTATGTACGACAGGTTGAATTATTACTCTCACTGTTGCCGGTAGTAATGAACGAAGAGTGTTTTGCCTTAAAGGGCGGAACAGCGATCAACTTTTTCTGGCAGAATGTTCCCCGTCTTTCAGTTGATATTGATCTGGTAGTAAATTTTTGTCCAATTCTATTGAAACCTGATTTCTGGAAATATTTTCTGGGGAAAGATTTTCGCTCAGATAAAAAAAAATCAGGGCTTGCAGAATGTCTGCAAGCCCTTATCCTTAAAATGCCCGAGGCCGGACTTGAACCGGCACAGCGCCAGGCGCCGAGGGATTTTAAGTCCCTTGTGTCTACCTATTCCACCACTCGGGCGATTTTTCGCGACGACTCCTGTCGAACCGAACTTTAAAAAATGGGTTACGAAGGGTGGGAAAAGCAAGAAAAAACACCCCGTTTCCGCATCGGAGGTGCGGAAGCGGGGTGTTCGGTTTCAAATGATCGCTCTGAACCGGTTCTCAGATTATCTTATCCGCCACCAGGTTCTGAATGGCCTTGTAGAGGTTGGATTCGAGAGGATATCCGTTGTATTTGATTTTTGTCCTGATCTCCTCCACGACCTTGATCCTTACCTCTGGAGTCCCGTCGATGACTTCTTTGAGTTTCTGCATACTCAGTGATGCATCGGAGAATTCAACCTGCTCTTTTTGAGCAGCCGCCGTCCTGTCGGAGGCCTTTTTTTTGTCGGTCTTGGAGACTTGCTCCAACGGTTTGGCCCCGTAAGCCGCAGTAACCGGTCTGATGTCCATGGCTTACCTGCCTATTTAAGGTGAAAGGGGGCTTGCTCCGTCCCTGGAAGGTGAATCCGTCCCTGGATATCCCCTTTATTCAAAACTCCCACATCCTGCGGAAGTTCGATTCTGCTCGCTGTATACGTTATATATATCGGTATTTCGATTTGATTCTTAAAGAGTTATTTTGAAGATACACCGAATAAATCAGTCTCTGTGTATGTCTACTGAAAATTCCATCCGCGGCGAAGGGTGCAGCTCACGGTACTTGGTCTAATACACGATTTCTATTCAGTGGGGAATGATATCCAGATATCGTAAATAGCCCTGCGATCGCGGCGAGTCTAGAGCTGTGAGCGCTTTTTTCGCATTCCTGAAAACCATTTCGTTTTCCGTTAGAAAGGCCCGTCCGGCCGCATCTTCGATGCGATCGGAGGAGATTTTGATCTGTGAAACGACCCAGAGTGCTGACGCTTTCATCAGATCGCCCGGAAGGGCAAGCATATCGAGCAGGTCCTGTTCTATCTCGGTATACCCCAGAATAAATAGCGCTTTAAGGATATTACCCCTTATCCGATTGCTCGCATCGCGGCGAAAACGGAGAAGAACCGGGATGAGCTGCCGGTTCCCGAGCTTTTCCAGCGCTTCGATCGTATTCGCGCGGACTCGGATGTCACGGTCGCTGAGCAATGAAAGGATCAGTTCCTTATCGTTCGGCCCCACGACGGCGCCCAGAAGATTCACCGCGGTCGCACGGATCTTTTCGTCCCGATCCTTGACCAGAGTGCAGAGAATGTGACGGAGCCTGGGGTTCTTTTTCAGGAGACCGAGAATCTGTACCGCCCTTAGCCGCCGCTCATTTGAATCTCCGTACAGATCCTTTCCGATCTCGTCGATAACTCCGGGATCGAGCGACTCGAGGAGAATGCCGAGTTTAGCGCGCACCTCCTCGGAAAGATCATGAAAAAAGCGTATCAGGTTTTCCCTGATAATGGATGATGCCGCCTGAACCGCGGAGGTTTTTACGGTCGAGTTACGGTGCTTGATCAAGCCTAGGACCGCCTGAAGATCCGATAACTTGCCGCGAATGCCATAGACCTTCAGCGAAGCGATCATGATCTCGGGGTTGCTCGAATTGAGAGGAGGAAGTTTATCAGTCATTGTTCTCCCTCAGCGCGGCGATCGCGTCGCGGATGCGGGCGGCTTTTTCAAATTCGAGATTGCGGGCAGCTTCCCGCATCTCTTTTTCAAGCCGTTCCCGCGTATTTTTGCCGCCGGATATCCGCTTGCGCCCTTTCTTTCCAGTCCGTTTACCGTACGATGATCCGGTTCCGGCCGTTCGCGTCTCCGCGGTCGACACACCTTCTTCACGAACCATGATGCCGTCCTCGATGCGCCGGACAATACTCTGTGGTATGATACCATGTGTTTCATTATATGCAAGCTGTTTCGTTCGTCTTCGTGAACTTTCATCCATCGCCTGCCTGATGGATTCGGTCACCATGTCCGCATAGAGAATGATTCGCCCCTCGATATTCCGTGCCGCCCTGCCGGCTATCTGTACTATGGAGCGTACAGATCTCAGAAATCCCTCCTTGTCCGCGTCGAGTATCGCTACCAACGCGACTTCCGGAAGATCCAGACCCTCACGCAGGAGATTGATGCCGATCAGGACGTCGAAATCACCCCGTCGCAGATCACGGAGTATTTCAGTACGTTCCAGCGTGTCGATGTCGGAATGGAGATATCTTACCTTGAAATCGAGTGACTCGAGATACTCGGTCAGGTCTTCGGACATCTTCTTGGTGAGA
Organism: uncultured Fibrobacteraceae bacterium; assembly: GCA_964529145.1. Taxonomy (GTDB): domain Bacteria; phylum Fibrobacterota; class Chitinivibrionia; order Chitinivibrionales; family Chitinispirillaceae; genus JAFGNB01. The sequence goes on from CAZGVZ010000058.1 coordinate 2,594, forward strand.
GTGGTTACCAGCGCGCGCTCATTCCGTTCGACCGTCCTCCTCAACTGCTCGATAAGGTCGTCGACCTGGGTGGACGCAGGCCGTATTTCCAGCGGCGGATCGACGAGGTGAGTCGGGCGAATTACCTGCTCGATTATCAGCCCTTCGCTTTTTTCCAGTTCATAATCGCCGGGAGTGGCCGAGACATAGACGACGAAGTCCATGAGCGATTCGAATTCCGGGAACCTGAGCGGCCTGTTATCAAGTGCGCACGGAAGACGGAATCCGTGGTCGACCAGTGTCGTCTTGCGTGCCTTGTCGCCGTTGTACATACCCCTGATTTGCGGAACCGAAGCGTGCGATTCGTCGATGATAGTGAGAAAGGGGCGCTTGAAAAAATCGATAAGGGTATAGGGACGCGTTCCCGGCGCCCTGCCGTCGAGAATCCTCGAATAGTTCTCGATTCCATTGACATAGCCTACCTCGCGAAGCATCTCGATATCGTAGCTGGTACGCTGTTCGAGGCGCTGCGCCTCGAGCAGCATGTTGCGGCCGCGCAGGAAGGCGAGCTGTTCCCTGAGTTCCCGGTCGATCTCGGCGAGCGCATCCTCCATGGTGACCCCGGTGGTCATGAAATGTTTTGCCGGGAACACGGTGACACGGTCGAGTTCTCCAAGCACCTTGCCGCTGACTACTGCGATCCGCTTCACCGCCTCGATCGTATCGCCGAACGTTTCGATCCGCAGCGCCGTCTCCTCGTAGGCGGGTTGAATCTCTATGATGTCTCCACGAACCCGGAAAGTGCCGCGCTCGAGCGAGAGATCGTTACGGCTGTACTGCATTTCGGTAAACTGTGAAAGAAGCGTTCTCCGGCCGATCCGGTCGCCCGGCGATAGCGTTACGCTCGAGGCGCTGTAGGCTTCGGGAGATCCGATACCGTAAATGCATGAGACGCTCGCGACGATGATGACATCCTCGCGTGAGAGGCAAGCGTTGGTCGACTTCAACCTGAGACGATCGATCTCGTCATTGATGAGCGATGTCTTCTCGATGAACGTGTCCGAAGAGGGAATGTATGCCTCCGGTTGATAGTAGTCGTAAAAACTGACGAAATATTCGACGGCGTTAAGGGGAAAGAATTCCCTGAACTCCTGAAAGAGCTGTGCGGCAAGCGTCTTGTTGTGCGAAATGATAAGTGTCGGCAACTGTACCTGTTCGATGACGTTAGCCATCGTGAACGTCTTTCCCGAACCCGTAACTCCAAGAAGTACCTGATGTCTTACATCACGCCGGATTCCCTCGACCAGAGCTTCGATGGCCTGGGGCTGATCGCCGGCGGGTTTGAACGAAGAATTCAGCTTGAAATGCATACGTTAAAGATAATACCTGTAGAAGAGGGGTACATTAGTTCATATGGCTGAGGAGGGATCTCCGAATTATTTTCAACACCGGTGGACCTCCAAATGGTTCATACATCCCTGCCGGTTTTGGAAACGGGAGGGCGTCTCTCTGTTTCGAAGTCGAAAGCGGTAGTGGCATATTCACTTTTGGGAGATTACGTGCAGACAGGTCTCATTATTAGGCATCGGATTACAGATGTGGTGATCCTGGGAGATCTTCAGGATGGATGCCCGGCCGTCCTCAGTAGAATACTGGTCGGGAAAAACGCTACCGGAATGATTCCGGATTTGGGAGCGTATCGGGTATCCGGCGCAGCTCTTGCGGATGTGGCCATGAAGATACTGGAATATCTCGAGGGGAGCCCTGAAGATCTCATTTCGATTCCGCTGGAGATGAATGGATACACGCCATTCCGGAGTGCGGTGCTTTGCGCGGCACGTAAAATCCCGTACGGATCAACGATATCCTACTCAGCATTGGCAGGTCTTTCCGGATTTCCGCGGGCCGAACGTGCGGCGGCTTCGGTGATGCGGGGTAACCCGTTCCCTCTGTTGATCCCGTGTCATCGTGTGATACGGAAAGACGGAACCGCAGGTGGCTATTGCGGAGATATGCACGGACCAGATGCCGAATTGAAAAGAGTGTTGATCGAGCTGGAACGAACTCATCATGACAAGCCGGGGGAGTGAGGCGGAGTCCGGTTCTCACCGGAACTCCGCGATGAGAATCCGATCAGTGGCGGGAGCCCGATACCGCCGCGGAGAGTTCGCTTTCGCCCGCATTGTTGTACGTGCTGGTTTTATACCAGTACACTGCCGGGTATGAATTGGGCGGTGTGTCGAAGTATTCATAAAGTTCGTCTTCGGTTGAGTAGATTTTCGTATAGGTGCCTGCCTCGGTATCTGACCGGTAGATGTTGATGCCGCGATACGCGATCGTCTTCGAGGGCATCGTCCAGGAAAGCCAGATGTAACCGGAATACTCCTCCTCAATGGACTTGAAATCCTGGGGAGGCAATGGTTTGGTACTCGTTATTCTGAATCCGCGGGCGGTAACAGGACTGAGTGAACTCTCTCCGCCTGAGTTGGCAGCTTTGATTTTGTAATAATAGAAAGAGTCCGACGGAACCGGATCGAAGTAGCCGGTGGTGTCGATTGTGGCGATGAGCCGGTATTCGGTAATGGTGTCGGCCATCCCGCGATAAATTCGATAGCTGGTCGCGCCATAGACATCAGGCCACGACAATCTGATCCCCGCGGAATCCGTTCCTCCGGATGCGGATAATTCATAGGGAGGATCCGGATACATGATGTGTCCAGCTGGTGATGCCTGGCTCAATTCCGTGGTTTCCAGGTTACGGGCGGAGATTTTGTAGTAATTATCTCCGTTCGCGGGATTCATATCGATGTAACTGCTTTCTGACGTGCTGTCGAGCAGAGTGAAATCGCCTGCGGAAAGGGTCGACCGGTAGACATAATACATCAATGCTGTGGCGGAGTTGGTATGCCAGTACACATAGATGCCGTTCACCTGCGGGGCTACCCAGACCGTTTCCGGCGGACCAAGGCGTATGCCGACATACGAGGAGCTTGGGGGGCCCTCCACCTCGTTACGGATGGTGGACACGCGGTAATAGTAACGTAGATTGGGCACCGCGGTGCTGTCGAAGTAGACTGTATCCGTCGTGGTAGCGATCTTTTCCCAGTTTTCGCCAGACTGCAGATAGCGATAGATGTTGTAGCCGGTTATTCCTGCCGAGGAATAGACAGCGTCCCAGGAAATGTGTACAGAGGAAACGTAGAGGGACCGGGAAACGGTGATTCCCGAGGGAGCGGTGGGTGGTTGGCGCTGAGCGCTCGCCACGTTGCTGAATCCGCTCGTTCCATTGAGATTAAAAGCCGTGAGTTTATAATAATACATGCTGCTGTCGGTGATGGAGTCGTAATAGAAACGCTCTTTTGTGCTGTCGATCAGTCCGTAAGTCCCCGATTCGCTGGTAGAACGATAGATGTAGAATCCTTCCGGAGTCGAACTGTACGGGGAGACGTACCACTGAAGGACGATCGCGTCCATGGTCCCATAGGCGGTAACCGACTGCGGTACGGCCGGAGTCTGGATGATGCCCCCGATTACGTAACCGCTGACCGGGCTCTCCTGTGTCGAGTTTTTCGAAGCCACACGGTAGTAATACCGGGTCGTCGTCGAGATCGAATCGAAGAAGAACGTGTCGGACACTTCCCTGTACCGGATGTTCTCCATCGAGGTTTGAGATTTATACAAGACATAGCCGGAGACGCCCGGCACACTGTTCCAAGTGAGGAGTACGCCGGTTTTGGTGTCTTTTGCGGTAAGCCCTTCGGGTGCGGTGAGATTGAGATACCCGGAATCGAGATTGCTCTGGACCAGGTCTCCGGTTGACGTTCTGACGGCCATTTTGTAATAATAAACTTTGTAATCGGGCGGGGTGTCTCGGTACACCATGCCGCCCAGGCTGTCGATCACGGTGAGATTCGCGGCAGATGTTCCGCGATACACGTACGCCACCGTATAGGAAATGGCGGCTTTCAGCGAGAGCACGACCGCGCTCGCGTAGCAGGCCACCGAGAGTGTCGGCGCCGCGATGATGTTGCCCGATGCGACCGTACTGCGTTCACCCGGTCCGAGCCGGTTGTAGGCCGCCACCCAGTAGTACTGTGTCGCCGTGCTGAGCACCGTATCGAAATAGGTGAGCGATGACGTCGTATCGAGCGGGAAGGAACTGGAAACGGCGCCTGAAGTGCCTTTGTAAATGATATATCCGGTCGCCCCCGGGACGAGGTACCAGGACATCGGTATGCCTTTGGTATTTGTCCCGCTTTCGACCTTGAAGTTACCGGGTGCATTTAGGAGTCTGACCCGTCCTTCGTCGCAGGAACTGAGTGAGCCCTGGATGCCGTCCTGATCCACACCCGCCACTACGTAGAAATAAGGTGCGGTCGAGGGTGCGCTGTCGGCGAAAGAGGGAAGCGAAGTGTTGCCGATCTTCTTTCTCGCTCCACCACACGAATTTTCGGAGCGATATATGTTGTACGATACCGCGTTGGCGAGAGGGGTCCAGAAAAGAGCTATCGTATAGATGTATGAACCATCCGAAGCGGTGAATCCCGTAGGGGAATTGAGAATCTTCATAGATGCCTGGTAGCATCCGCTCATCGTTCCGGAACGCTCCGATTTGTCGACCGCCGCGATGGCGTAATAGTAAAGTTTCTGTTCCTTCAGCGTGTCGGAGAACGATGCGGATTCAGTCGAACCGTACTTTTCGTTCAACTCAGGCGGGCAATTGACAGTGGAACGGTAAATAACGTACCTGTGAGCGCCTGGGACCGGAATCCATGAGATCGAGACGACCTTGCCGTTGGTCACCTGGATTCCCTCCGGAGCCGGTAAAAGCCCGAGGTTTCCCGAACCACAGTTGCTGGGAGGGCCTTCATGTCCCGATTCGTCGATCGGTGCGATATAATAATAATAAGTGGACGTGGACGTAACCGGATCGAGGTACTCGGTCAGGGATACGTCTTTCAGCAAGACATGCCCCTCACCACACGATTTCATCGAACGATAGATCCGATATCCGACCGCACCGGGAATCGAATCCCAGTATAGGCCTATATCTGTAGCGCTCGGTTCGATGAAGAGCGTAGGTGAGTTCATTATGGGAGAAAAGATGTATCCGGAATCGCTTTCGCTAAGGTAGCTGGATTTCCCATTCGCATCCAGTGCGGCGATTTTGTAATGATACACTTTCGCGATTTTTGCGGAATCTCGGAATGAAAGCGCCTGGTCGGCGGCATCTACGGAACCTATGGAGACATAGCGGCTGTCGCGAGTTTCCGAACGGAATATTTCGTATTCCACGACTTTCCGGTCCGTATGCCGGAACGAGATTTTCACGAATTCGGCATAGGTCCCTTTTGAAACCGAATCGATCGAAGGGACGGGGACAGAGTCGGAGAAGAATCTCGCTTCGAGCGTGTCGCGCGACCTGCACTCTCCGGATTGATTCACTGATGATACTATGTAATATTGCGGACCCGATTTGTCGAGTTGATAGGCGGTCGTCACGTACGTTCCTGACAGCGGCTGCTGCAGAACGCTTTTCTCGGTATAGGGACCTTTCCGTGAGGATGCTGAATACACGTTGTACTTCGTCGCGCCGGAGACCGATTCCCAGGTAATGATATAGGTGGTATTGTCGAAATGACCCTGCGGTTCCGGCGCCATTGGCGGAATGAGCGCGGGAGTGATCGCCATAAATCCGGCTTGCACGGTACTGTCTTCCTTGTCGGTCACTGACAGGGAGCAGGGATAGGCGTTTCCGGAACTCAGCAGATCGATGACGCAGGTGCTGTCGGATTCAGGGATCAGTTCCCGCCTGCCGTCGTCAGTATTTATCCGTACGAGCATGGAAAGAGTGTCCAGAAGGTTGGGATCCTCGGCACGAAAGCGAAGCAGCAGAGATCCGGTTCCGGTTACATGGTCATAGTCGTGCCATGTTTCTCCGATCGAAATATATGTGATTTCAGGAACGCCGCCGTGCTGGAAGTTGGTTCCACCCCAGTCGAAGGGATTGTTGCGCGGATGGAGACCGCCGTCCCGGTTGTCACAAACCGAAAACGACAGAAACAGAAGGGATACGAAGATGCGTTTCATTCAGCCCACTCCTCCAATTCGGGTGTAGACCGTTAGAAGGGTATGGATACGGCAAACCCGGCACCGCTGACGATGCCTGCGGTATAAAAAATATTGCGAAACGTAGCATAACGGTCAGTCTTTTTCGTTCTTCGTTTATATTCGGAATACAATTGATCGTATTCTGCCTGATTTCCGCCTGTCGCGGAAGAGTATTGCCTGTAGGCGTCTTCTTCTTTGGTAAGCTGGTCCTTCGTTCTTGCATTGAAGTAAATGCCCGCTGCGGTAGTGCCGGCGGCGATGATACCGAGGGAAATGCGGCGTAAAGCCTGATTCTTCCTGATTTTCCTTTTCGCTCCGGATGCCGGCCGGCCTTTCAGGGGCGTGAGAGAAACCTGAATCGAATCGGTCAGTTTTGAGATGATGCCAAGCTGCTCCGAATAGGAAGAGTACCCGGGAGATTCGACGCGCAGCCGGTATATTCCCGGAGTCAACGGTTTCGACAGTAACGGGGTATTCCCAACGGGGGTGTCGTTGATCATGACGGCTGCACTCTCAGGAACGCTTGCGACATAAAGATACCCTTCCTCCTGAGCGAGAGTGGCGGTGATGAACTCGGTCCCCCCGTCTTTGAGATCGACGGTTTTTCTGAAGGAACCGTATCCCTCTTTTACAAGGGTGATTTCGTAGATTCCGGCATAGAAGCCAACCGCGTGATAGGGGGTAATGCCTACACCGACATCATTGATGATGATATTGACACTATCGGGTACGCTCGTGATGATGATCGCACCCGTTGCGGCGGGCGGAGCCGCCGCGATATCGTTTTCATCCGCTGAATGTGTGGTATCGGCTTCGGTACCGTCGGATGAAATAGTCTCGCTTTTTTGGGCGGTAGCCGGTCGTTCCTTGATGGCTGTTTTTGTACCTGATGATTGTATTGCCGAAGGTCGGGTCGCGGGACGGGTCATGGCCGGTGTCTGAGTGACTGCAGGTGTCTGAGTGACTGCAGGTGTCTGAGTGACTGCAG
>CAZGVZ010000058.1:9771-11988 GCA_964529145.1 uncultured Fibrobacteraceae bacterium
GTCTGAGTGACTGCAGGTGTCTGAGTGACTGCAGGTGTCTGAGTGACTGCAGGTGTCTGAGTGACTGCAGGTGATTGAGTGGCGGCAGGTGATTGAGTGGCGGCAGGTGATTGAGTGGCGGCAGGTGATTGCGGAGTCGAAGGGGTGTCCTGTGTCGAATTCCCGTTTTCCGCCGGAGCGAGGTCGATGGCGTTCCAGATATTGGATGAATCACCCGTCACCGGCAACAGGGTCGCATTGACAATAGTAATAACCGCCCCCGTGAAAAACGAGGCAGAGATAAGATGGAATTTCATACTGATACCCCTCGGTTACGCAAGATTGATCAGGTTCTCTTCAATGTAATGGTAAGGCGGCACTTGGGTGATACTGGAAGTGGTTTCGAAACCCGTTCCGGCTCCGCACGTCAGCGAAGGAATGCCTGGGATTCTACATCAGCTTCGGCTAATTCCGAGAACCTGCTGGATAATATAACAAATATTTATTCTCAATGAGACGCGATATGGTGAATCCGCATTTTATAATGGAAGAGGCCCTGCAAGGTGTGATATGACTGGACCTGTTTATGCGCGAAGATAGTCCGGCGGCGAATGGCATGACATATTTTAACCTCGATCGGACGGTTAATTTACGATGAGATGATAAGCGGTACAGCAAAAACCTTGGCGCAACGTGCTGGATACCTCAATACTTGAGGAATGGAATGACACAGCGGCAGCGAGCGGAACGGGTTTGGAGGCGCTAAGGGCATATCGATCCGGTGATACGCCCGAGCGACCACGTACCCTTTATGCCGCTGTCCGATAGCACATCACATAAAGAAAAGCGGTATAATGGAGACAGCGCAAATAGCGCTGGATACATTACGCTTGAAGAACGAAGTGACAATCGTCCGATTCAGGTTAAAATACGATGTGGCTCCTCGACAAATATCAATCGATACGGATTGTTTGCCTGGCGTCTTTGGCGTTCCCGCTCAGCGTTCATCCGGAGGTAGACACCTTCGGGATCGTGAAATTTCATCCAACCAGGCCCGGCACGGCCGTATGGTCCTCAGTTCATTGGGCAAACGGGATTGAACGCACGGTTCGTTACAGCGACGATCCTCATGATCCTACCGGCTGGACGGAAGATCACAGCGCCGGCACCGATGGATTCCGCATTGACGGCGCTGGTTCCATGGTGATGTCCGGAAGCGGCCCCCGTTTTCACGTGAACTCCCTCGACTCGGCGAAAGTCCAGGCACAGTTCTTCCGGGATGTAGAGTTTACCGCCTACTACATGCGGCTGGGCACTCTTGGGAAACCGTACGCGGGAATGGTCGCAGGTGTGCGGAGCGGTCCTCTAGGTCATGGCTCCGAGGGGGGAGACGACTGTGAAGCCACCACCTATTACGCCAGGTTCCGCAACGATGGGAAATGGGATTTCGAGAAGGAACTGAAGCATCCCGGCAGTACGTACTGGTCCGGATCGGGATACGCACGTCAGGACCCGCTCTGGAATGGAGCCGCTCTTCCGGTCAACAGATGGATCGGAATGAAATTCATCGTGTATAACGAAAATGAAGATTCACGCGTACGACTGGAACTGTACGTCGACTCCGTCTCGAACGGCAAACCGGAAAACGGCGGAACATGGGAGATGGTAGGATCGGTGGTCGATTCCGGAAGTTGGCCGTCGGGTGACGTCACAGGCTGCGGTTACGGACAGAGTGAGGTGATCAGCCGGGGAAACGGTACTATACTCATGAGGACCGACGGTGATACCGCCGTATACAAGATGGTATCGGTCAGGGAAATCGAACCGGTGACCGTCCGGTCCGGTCCGCGACACCGCGAACCGGCGGGAATGAGTGCATTCTCAAGGGTTTATGGGTCATATTCGGATGGATACGTGAAAATTGGAAGGATCGATAGAGGCGGATCATACGCCATCTTTACTCTTTCGGGAAAAGTGGCCTGCGGGGGGATCTTGAGGCCGGGGAAAAAGGCGATTCGGGTGCGGACCCCGGGCAGAGGGATCTTCATCGTTCGTATCCGCGGAAAAAACTGAATGAACCATGTAATTTCAGTCAAACCGGAACGGATTGTCATAAGTTAATGAATGCTTTGCCAAAATCAGCGGAACTATCCGTCGTGACAGCCGCACTTTTCTTGTTCATACGATGCGGCGATCCACCTTTGACCGAGGCGCAACGGGGTATAGCCACCGGCACTC
>CAZGVZ010000059.1:0-3432 GCA_964529145.1 uncultured Fibrobacteraceae bacterium
GGAAGCGCCGGGCTGGGCGATTCTCTGCGGGTCACCGGAAAGGCAACCGCCTATACCGGTTCGGCGATCGACGGCGGCACTGTCAACTACCGTGTGGTGCGCGCCGCCCGGTTCCCTCCCTGCAGGTGGTGCTTCTGGCGTCCTCCGAGATGGAGCACGGAAACTCAGATCGCGACCGGAAGCACTACTACCAACGATACCGGCGGTTTTTCCATCGGATTCACCGCTCTCCCAGACCGTTCCATTCCTGAAAAGGAGAACCCGGTGTTCTCCTATACCGTGTCGGTCGACGTCACCGACATGACGGGTGAAACCCGATCGGGCACCGGGTCGGTCTCCCTCGGTTACAGTACGCTAAATCTGGCGATGGAAATACCGCAACGGATGAGCAACGACACTCCGTTCACCGTGAATATCGTCACCGAAAACCACAGCGGGGTGTTCGAGCCCGCGCAGGGAACGATGGTCGTCCACCGGCTCGCGGCACCTGAGAGGGTGTACCGCGGCCGGCTCTGGGAACGGCCCGATACCACTTTGATGAGCGATGCGAAGCACCGCGAGGTTTTTCCGCATGACATCCATAAACGCGAAGACGACATGAGCGGCTGGAATAGGCAGGAGGAGGTTTTGAAGACCTCGTTCGATACAAAAAAGAACATGGAACTCGTGCTCCGCGAGATCGGCGAGTGGCGGCCCGGAGCTTACGTGGCTGAGGCAACGGTCAAGGACAGACACGGAAAAACGGTCACCGACACCCGCTACTTCACGCTCTTCTCGGAAAAAGGGAAAAAGCTCCCCTACCCGATGGCGGACTGGTTCGTGCCGCTCAAGGACAGCGGCGAGCCTGGAGAGAAAGCGCGGTTTCTGGTGGGGTCCGGATACCGTGACGGACTTGTCCTTTACGAACTGGAACACCGGTCGACAATCGTGAAACGGGAGTGGATACCGGTCGACAACGAACAGAAACTCATCGAAATCCCCCTCGAGGAGGTTCACCGCGGCGGTCTCTCGATGCACCTTTCCTTCGTGGCGGACAACCGCGCCTATCTGCATGTCGCTCCCATCGAGGTCCCCTGGACCGACAAGGAACTCGACATCTCCTTCGAAACCTTCCGTGACCGGCTCGCTCCGGGCTCTGAGGAGGAGTGGAGGATGACCATTTCGGGCAGCATCTACCCCACATTCCGGCCCGAGCGGTCCTGGAGTTCCGACCGGGGATTCTCCGCTGAAAATGCGTCCCTGTGCTCGGAAAAATGGAACGAAATCTCCCCGGCTCCCGACCGGCTCTATCCATCGCTCAAATGGTTCGGGCTGAGCTATGCCGCAGGTTACGGCTACGGAAGGGGGTTCCCATACCGGGACGGCGCCCTTGGAAAGAGGCTCTCCCCCCGTCGCAGCGCATCCATCGATCGCCCCGCCCCGGCCGCGAGTCCGGTAATGCAACTCTCCTCCAGAGAAGAATCCCCGGCGGACATAAAAAATGAGCTTAAGGGCGTCAGCGGACTCGAGGCCGGATCTGCCGGTGACCCGGATCTCTCCGCAATCTCCGCTCGTACGAACCTCGAGGAGACCGCCTTCTTCTTCCCGGCGCTCACCACGGACTCGAAAGGCGGACTCCGGGTAAAATTCACAATGCCCGAGGCGCTCACCCGCTGGAACATGATCGGATTCGCACACACCAGAGATCTGCGGTACGGGCTGACGACCAAAAGTCTCGTAACCCGCAAGGAGCTCATGGTGGTTCCCCATACCCCCCGTTTTTTCCGTGAAAACGACCGGATCACCTTCACCGCAAAAGTGTCCAACCTTTCGGATTCGACCCTCGAAGGCAGCGCGCAGCTCTTCCTGTTCGACGCCGCCACAATGAAGCCGGTCGACGCCGGTTTCGGCAACGGAACCCCCAGGATCGCCTTTTCAATTGACAAAGGCCGAAGCGCGCCGCTCGCGTGGGATCTCGCGGTTCCTCCGGGAGCCGGAGCGGTGACCGTCAGGGTCAGTGCGGCCGCGGGCAGGTTCAGCGACGGCGAGGAGCGGATCGTACCGGTGCTGAGCGACCGCGTGCTCGTCACGGAATCCATGCCTCTTCCGGTGCGGAAAAAAGGCAGCGCCACATTCACGCTCGACCGTTTGGTTTCCTCGGGCGACACGTCGCGCACTTTGCGCAACCACCGGCTCACCCTCGAATTCACCTCGAATCCGGCGTGGCACGCGGTGCTGGCGCTCCCCTATCTCATCGAATACCCTTACGAATGCTCCGAGCAGATTTTCAGCCGGTTCTACGCCAATGCCCTCGCCTCCCATATCGCCGTTTCCTCACCCCGGATCAGGTCGGTATTCGACAGGTGGCGCTCACTCTCTCCCGGCGCGCTGCTTTCGAATCTGGAAAAGAACCGTGAACTCAAATCGCTCGCTCTGGAGGAGACCCCGTGGCTTCTTGACGGTAAGGACGAATCGGAACGCAGGCGGAGAGTGGCGCTGCTCTTCGATCTCAACCGTATGGCGAACGAAGAGGAGCAGGCGTTCTTGAAACTCGAGGAAGCGCAGCTTTCGAACGGAGGGTGGCCCTGGTTCGAGGGGATGCCCGACGACCGTTTCATTACTCAATATATCGTGACCGGACTGGGACGGCTCGGCAGACTGGGCATAGTCAGCCTACGGGAGAACATTCAGGTAAAAGAGATGACCGACCGAGCACTCGCGTATCTCGACCGCCGCATCAGGGAAGACCACGAATCGGTTCTCGAACAGGGTTCTCCCGAAAAGGACAATTTGAGCGAGCTGCAGATCCAGTACCTGTATATGCGAAGCTTTTTCCGCGATGCTGCGGTGGGCGCTGAATGCAGGAAAGGATTCGACTACTTTTACGGCCAGGCGAAGCGGTACTGGCCTGAAAAGCGGCGCTACATGCAGGGTATGATCGCACTCGCCCTGCGCCGCGCGGGTGAAAAGGAGATTTCCGGCCGCATCATGCGTTCCCTGCGGGAAAACGCGATCGTCAGCGAAGAGATGGGTATGTACTGGAAGGAGATGTACGAAAGACCGTCCTGGTGGTGGTACGAGGCACCGGTCGAGTCTCAGGCGCTAATGGTGGAAGCGTTCGAGGAGGTCTCGTCAGACAGCGCTGCGGTCGAGGATCTCAAGGCATGGCTCCTCAAGAGCAAACAAACCCAGGACTGGGGCTCTACAAAAGCCACAGCCGAGGCGTGCTACGCGCTGCTCATGCGCGGCACGGACCCGCTAGGGCGAACCCCGGACGTTTCGATCCGGCTCGGCGACACGCTGGTGGATCCGGCGAAGCGAAAGGAAATAGCGCCCGAGGCTGGAAGCGGCTATTTCAAGGTCGCCTGGACAGGCAATGAAATTACCCCTGCCATGGGCTCGGTCACGGTCACGCGACAGGATAACGGCGTAGCTTGGGGCGCCCTCCACTGG
>CAZGVZ010000059.1:3442-9405 GCA_964529145.1 uncultured Fibrobacteraceae bacterium
ATCGAACAGGCCGCCACGCCGCTTAAATTGACAAAGAAGCTCTTCGTGAGCCGCAACGGGCCTGCAGGACCGGTGATATCACCGATCAATCAGGCGACGGCGCTCGAACCCGGCGACAGGCTCACGGTGCGCATCGAACTCCGTGTGGACCGGGACATGGAATACGTGCACATGAAGGACATGAGGGCATCCGGTTTCGAACCGCTGAACGTTTTCTCGGGTTACCGTTCCAGGGACGGGCTCGGTTATTACGAAAGCACCCGTGACGCGGCCACCAACTTCTTCTTTCGATGGCTCGGCAAGGGAACCTACGTTTTCGAATACCCCCTGGTGGTGTCGCACGCGGGCGATTTCTCTAACGGCATCACCACGATCCAGTGCATGTACGCACCGGAATTCTCGAGCCATTCGGAAGGGATCAGGGTAAGGGTCGGACGGTAGCGGAAGGAACGGGTGCTCCGAGACAAGATGCAGGCGTACCATATGGTATGCCCCTATGGAAAGGGTGGAAACTGGGCCGGTACAGGCACACGGGGCCGTCATGTTTGCAGCACATGGTTCGGCGCCACGAATCGATCCCCATAGGGGCGGCATGTCCGATACCTTCGTCGAAGAGAGGACCTGTGATTCATTTTCATTATGTTATCAAAATAAGAAGCCTGAACTGAAATAGGCCACGCGGAATGAGAGCTCTTTCACATGAAAGACGCTCTGAAGCGCTTTTGTCCCTATATTATTTTCCTCTCTTTCCGGCACTGATCCGCCATATTCCCGGAATCGGAGAACAATGACCAGCCGCAGTACAGGGTTCACAGCAGCATATCTTTCAGTATTCGCGCTACCCGCGTATTTCCAGCTCAACTGGATAAAAATGAAGATGTTCTATCCCGCGATCTTCCCGAGGCTCTCATGGTCGTTTCTGCTGACGCTCCCTATTCTGTACCTTGTTCTGCAGATTGTGCACATTGCACGGAGCAGGCGGGGTCATACAAGCGATATCCGGGGATCTCTCGCAATGCTCCATCCGTTCGCGATTCTGCATCTCGAATGGATCGTGTACGTGAGTTACCATCAGTGGCGCTACTCACCTCCGGTCATCTTCGGCCTGTTCGCAGCAGCTATGGCTTGGGCCGGGATCAGGGCGTTCGGAGCGGCACCGGAGGGAAAGGGAGATAATCCGGGCCTGCGGGCTAGGTTCGGCTCGGTCAACCGTTTCATCGCGGACGGAATCACCGGGTGGTACCGTTCTATCCGGTTCGCCCTCGGGAACAGGATCCGGCTGGCGGGCCTCGATTTCTATCCGGTCACCTGGGTTCTCCTGGTAACGTTCCAGAACGCCTTTCTTCTCCCCCTGCACCTGGCCGCGACCGCCCTCATGCCGGTGCTCCTGGTACAGGGAGTCGTTTCCCTGACATCGGGTATCAGGGCGGCTGGAAAGGTGATCCTCGGGGCGGTTTCATCCGCATACTTCATCCTGACCCTCTACCACCTCACTGAGGATACTCCGTTCGACTATTCGATCCTTCACTTCAACCGGGACCTGCTGAGCCATTCCGAATCGTACGCAATGATGATGGACCGCCTACGTATCTCTTCCTTCGTACTTTTCGGTTTTTTCACTACCTCCCTGGTTCTCATGGCGCTGCTTCGCAGCCGCAGGGCAACCGCAGCACCCTTCAAGCCGCTCAGGGGCGCGGTTTCACTTTCGGTTTACCTTGCCCTTACGCTCGTTCCACTGCAGAACATGGACCAGATCCGCTCCGTGTACCGGTCGGTCATGGATTTCCGCCGCCAGGAATCGTCGCTCGAATCGGTCATGTCCACGCTTTCGAGCCCATTTCCCTACGAGCACCCGTCCGATACCACCGCAACGGTTCCCGAACGGTTGCCGAACATCATTCTCATCTGCCTCGAATCCTGCAACGGACTCCTCATCGAAAAGAAAACAGAGGAAGGCAGGGAGATCACCCCGTTTTTCAACAGCCTCATTCCGCGGGGCGTTTACATAGAGCGGTACTACGGAAACTCCATACAGACCGCGCGCGCTTTCTTTTCCCTCCTGACCGGCGTGCCCGCCGGATTCCGGAAAAAGGAGTCCACCTCGTTCCCCGATCTCGCGATCAGGGGACTGCCCGCCATCCTCTCCGAATACGGGTACAGGACCTTCTTCATGAAGGCTTACCACGACTTATCTTTTGACAACACAGGCGAATTCATGAGGAAAGCGGGTTTCGAGCATGTGGGGTCGATGACGGAGGATATTCTCACAGAGGAGGAGAAGGCCAACCGGTGGGGATGGGGCCTGCAGGACGACTTCTTCTACCGCAAGTGTTTCTCCATCATAGATGAGAAATACGGCTCTCTTCCCGATTCGGTGAAGCGCCGCCACCCGCTGTTCCTGACGACCTTCAACGTTTCCCACCACATGCTTTTCCAGGACATCCCGGAGAATCAGGAATACCTCTATCCCGGAGCGCGCCCGGAGGAATTCAGGAAGAATTTCCGCAACTCCATGTTCGTCGCGGACTCCTGTCTGCGCGAGGTTTTCGCGCAGATCGAAAAGCGGGAATGGCTCCACAACTCCCTTATCGTCGTGGTCGGGGACCACGGGTTCCCTTCGGGCGACCACTCGATCAAGAACGAAAAAGGGGCATGGGACGAAAACTTCAGAACCCCGTTTCTCATGATCTGGGAGGGACGGCTTAAGCCCGGGCGTCTTACGGAGGAGGCGTATTCGCATGTCGATTTCATGCCGACGCTTTTCGATGTACTCGATTTTTCTCCCGCCCACCACGCGATCGGTTCATCGGTGTTTGCACAGGGTCCCCGGCCGCCGCTCATGCTCTCTCAACCTTACGACGGTATCGCGCTCGTGAGCATCGACTATCCCTATAAACTGGTCGAGAAATTCAACGCCACGTCGCGGCAGCTCTTCGACCTGGCCCGGGATCCCATGGAACGCACGAACCTCATCGCGGAAACTTCCCTGCGGCCCATTATCGAGAAGCTGCAAAGGAGTGTCAATTTATTAAAGATGAATCAGGCGCTCATCGAACGGAACCGCCTCTGGTCGCGAAAACTCCCCGGCTGCCGGGAAAAACGCATCAAGGAGCCGCTCCTCACGGGAATTGAAGATCGACGTTCCATCGGAAATAGGGTTCACTGACCAGGGACCCTGCCCGGTTCAGGTCAATCCTCCGTTGCCGCCGCCCCCAGGATTATCATCTGGAGACGGTTATGGACATTGGCGAGGCTCGTGTCCGGATCGAAATCGAGAGTGAGGATCTGGACATGGGGATATTTCGCCTTGATCTCCCTGATCACCCCTTTACCGCTGATATGGTTGGGAAGGCATCCGAAGGGCTGGACGATCAAAAACGAGCGTATACCGTCGTCGATCCAGTTCACGATCTCACCCGGAATGAGCCACCCTTCGCCGGTGCGGAAGGCGGGGTGGAAGATTCCGCCGGCCTTGGCGGCGATTTTCCCGATCTCGCCATGCTCCTGGTAGAACCTGAACCGCTTCTTTCTTCGCTCCACCGAGCGGATGATCCGGGCGAAAACCGACTCGTACAGCACCGCGAACCGCTTCATCGCCCAGCGGAAGTGGACATGACCCTGTTCCGCAGCAACGCGGTAATTTACCGCGTCCTGGTGCCAGAATTCTATGAGGTTGGGCAGGACCACTTCCATACCGTGCTCCTCCAGGTATTGAACGATACGGTGGTTACCCGCATCGTGGAAGTTAACCAGTATCTCGCCGATGATTCCCACCCTGGGTTTCCTTTTCGCGCGGTTCACGGCGATGCCGTTGAACGCATCGATAGCGTCGTCGAGCTCGTCCAGCGCTCCGCGCCAGCTTCGCGAGAAAGCGGCGAACACCCGGCGCACCCGCTCATCGTAGACCGCATCCGTCTGTCCTTTGACAAGTTCGTACGGTCTGCACTGCCGCGCCATTTCGTCGAGCGCGTCGATAAGGACGATTCCGTGCAGCACGTCCATGTTGAACTTCAGGCGATTCAGCTGCAGGCCGGGGTGCATGTCGCGGCGGTCCGATTCCGCGGTGGTGACTATGGGAACCGAGGTGAATCCGGCATCGTCGAGCGCCTTGCGGCAGAGCGCCGCGTAATGGCACGCACGGCAGTCGTTGCAGTTCTTGGCCAGGGCTGCCGCGGAGGTACCGGCCTGTTCGGGATGTTCGATGAGATAATGGAGGATCTCCCCGATGTTGATCTGCGCGGGGTAGCAGATGTCGTTATTGACATACCGTTTCCCGATCGCGATCGCCTCCCTTCCGGCAACCGGGAGAATGCGGGTGCTGTATCCCTGCCTTTCGAAGGCATTGGTCATCAGCATGGAGAAACCCCAGGTGAGGTTCGGCACAAGGAAGGTGCGGCGCCGCCTGTCCCGTTTCTCGAACCTGATGGGAAAGGGCCTGGGCTCGGGGAGCCGCTCCGGGGCGCTTCTCCTGCGCCGCTGGGTGCGGACCGTTTCGATGAACGAGGTTATGCGGATATTGAGGGGGCCCGAATTTTCTCCTTCGTCCAGTTTCAGCGTGAGCAGTTCCTTGCCGCCGAAAGACCTCAGGATCCGGTTGAGTTCGTCGGTGAGGATAGCGTCGTGTCCGCAGCCGAAGCTCACCAGCTGCACCATCTCAAGATCGGGATGTCCTGCGACGAATTTCGCGGACGCCAGCATGCGATTGTGGAAGGTGTTGATGGTGTCGATGCGGCTGAAGCTAAGATCCACCCTCTCCAGCCCTGGAAGCGACTCGTTCACGAGCACCGGAATCCCGCTCCGGGTAAAGAAGCCCGAAACCCTGTGGTTGACAAACAAATCGGCGTGATAAGGGCGCCCGGCGATCACCACTCCGAAGTTCCCCGTACCCCGCAAATCCGAAAGGACCTTCGCGCCCCGCTGCTCGAGGGCGCGCCTGAAGAGAACCTGTTCCCGCTCCGCCCTTCCGATCGCCCTGAGCGCCTGGCCTCGCGGTGTGCCTAAAGTCTCTTCCGCGAACCGGACGATCTGGCGGTTCGCCACGTGCCGGTCAACGAGCTTGAATGCGGGGGTGAGAAAACGGACGCCCCGGTCAGGGGGAATGCACCCGTTGAGGCGGATGACCTCGGGATACCCCTGCAGGACCGCGCAGTACCATGAATCGTCCTGCGTCCTGTTCTCTTTCATGTTCTTGAGCATGAGCGGCATGAAGATGGTGCTCACTCCCTTGCCGAGCAGATTCTCGATATGCCCGTGCGCCAGCTTTGCGGGCAGGCATACCGTATCGGAGGGCACGGTCCGCAGGCCGGACTCGAACAGAGGATAGCTCGATTCGTCCGAAAGAACCACCGTGAATCCCAGCTGGCGAAAAAACGAATGCCAGAACGGATAACTGTCGTAGAAATCGAGAACGCGCGGTATACCGATGACCTTTTCCCCCGGCGCCCCCTGGCCGTGAGGACGTCTTTCGGGTGAGAAAAAAAGCAGGCGATACCGTTCGGAAAGCAGGTCCGGAAGCTGGCGGTCATGGCGCTGATGCGGAGACCGTTCCTTCGTGCCTTCGATCTCCGCTCCCCTTTCGCAACGGTTACCGGTGATATGGGAGGCGCCGTGCGAAAACGTGACGATCGTGCGGGCGCAGCTGTTCGCGCAGCGGTCGCACCGGTCGTTGGCGGCGGTGGTGAAGCGCAAATCCCGGAGTGAATCGCGATTGATGATCGACGCTGCCCTGGAGGAATCGCCCGATAACCTGAGGTGTTCGCGGCAGAGCAGCGCGATGCCGTACGCCCCCATTTCCCCGGAAAGAGGGGGGCGCTGTACTTCGCGACCGATATAATCCTCGAAGGCCTTGAGTACCGCGTCGTTCTTGAAGGTTCCCCCCTGCACTACGATATGGTCGCCCAGTTCGTCAAAATGGCAAACCGCATCGTGGACCAATACGGCAAAAACCCGAAGGAATACCCGAT
>CAZGVZ010000059.1:9415-11905 GCA_964529145.1 uncultured Fibrobacteraceae bacterium
GTGAATATATTCTCCACGATTGAACGGCACAGGCCCGCGAGTATGTCGTCGACGCTGCGGCCGTTGCGCTGTTCGGTAATCACCGAGGAGTTCATGAATACCGTGCAGCGAGATCCCAGAGAGCTCGGATGCTCCGCGGAAAAGGCCCTGAAGGCAATCTCCCCCGGGGTGATGCCGAGAGTGCGGGCATAGGTTTCCAGGAAGGAACCGCAGCCGGCGCTGCACGCCTCGTTGAGCACGATGTTCGCTATGATGCCGTTGCGTATGAAAATCGCCTTCATGTCCTGGCCGCCCAGATCGAGCACGAAGCTCACTTCAGGACAGAACCGGACCGCGGCCTCCTTGTGCGCGATCGTTTCCACCGTATGGAAATCGGCGTTGAACGCTGCGGCGAAAAGCCTCTCACCATACCCGGTGGTCCCCAGACCCTTCACGACGGGCTTGATTCCCGCTTTGTCGCAGTAGTCAAAAAATGACAGCAATCCCTCCCGGGCGGTGTCTATAGGTTTTCCCTGATTTCCCCGATAGAACGAGTAGAGAACCCCGCATTTTTCAGTGATGACCACGCATTTGGTCGTAGTGGAACCCGCGTCCAGCCCCAGGTACACCTCCACTTCACCCTGAACCGGGGGAAGTTCGCCGGCAGCCTGAGAGAACCGGCGCCGGACGTACGCGTCGCGATCCTTTCCCGATGCGAAAAACGGGAGCGCCCTTCCAGCGGCCGCGACGCCGTGCTCACCCTGCTCGACGATTCGGATGACCGCCGGAACCGGATGTTTCCTGGTTTTCCGGTTCAGTCCGGTTCTCAGGCTGAGGGCGGCGCCCAGAGCGATGAAGGTCTGCGACCGGTCCGGGAGGATCAGGTCCTCTTTTTGAAGTCCGAGCCTGCGGGAGAACACCTCCACCAGTGCGGGAATGAAAAAGAAGGGCCCTCCGGCGAACAGCACGGGCGGTACGATGACCATTCCCTGCGCGAGACCGCCGATCGTCTGTTTCGCGAGCGCATGAAGACAGGATAGCGCGATATCGTCGGCGGACACCCCCTGGTTGATGAGCGGCTGGATGTCCGTTTTGGCGAAAACGCCGCATCTTCCCGATATCTCATATACATGGGAGCCTCGGATCGCGGCCTCGTTGAACTGTTCGACCGGGAGATCGATGAGAGTCGCCATCTGATCGATGAAGGCGCCGGTTCCCCCGGCGCACACCCCGTTCATCCGCATGTCGTTCACCGCGTTGCCGGGAAGGTCGGAGTAGAAGACCATCTTTGAATCCTGCCCGCCGAGCTCGATGGAGGTCCGTGTCGAAGGATACATGCGCCTGACCGCGATCGACTGGGCGATCACTTCCTGGACATATACGGCTCCGATCCTCTGGCCGACTCCCGCGCCCTGCGAGCCGGTGACTGCGACCGTCATCGCGGCCGGCCTGAGCGTCTCTTCCAGCCGTTGAAGCTCGGGTACGAGGGTGGCCCGATGCGCGCCGTTATGGCGTCGATAACTTTCAAAAAGTATCTCATCCCCCTGCTCGGGAAGGGCGACAAGTTTGATGGTCGTGGAACCGATATCGATTCCCACATGAATACCGGATGAGTGAATTCGAGAAAACATAGTGTGCAAAAATACATCAGACACCGTCGTTTGACTCATTCCCGCGAACGCAGAAGAAAACTGCAGGACGCGGTGTAGCGCGAGTATGAACGAAGGTACGGCAGTGCCGGGCGGCCGGTGCAGACCGGAACGCCAATTTTTCGCCGCTCCGAAACGTAACAGTCACTGAAAAAATCGACTGCAACCGTTTTTTCCCGGGATGCGCCGATTGACTCGGATATCATCAGGAAGTAATTTTGATAGATATATTTTATGAATATTTATAGAATTTCGGCGGTTCCGGACATTTTACTCCCTCATCTACGGTATACCGCGACGGAAAAAACGGCCCGGCGGACCATCTCCGGGGACCGCGTACATACGGAAAGGAAAGCGTATGGATATTCCCGTAATTGAAATGATCGTCCGTTCGGGATGGGTCGGACGCCTGATCGTTGTTCTGCTGATGGTCTGCTCTTTCGCGACCTGGGGCATCATATTCAACCGCCTGTACGTGCTCACCCAGGTAGGCAAGGGAAACGTGCGGTTCAGAAAGCGATACGGCTCGCTGTCCCGGCTTTCAGACATCGAGAAACTCTCTCCGGGCGAACTCCGGTCTCCGATGGCGCAACTCGGAAAGGTCGGCGCAGGGGAGTATCGCAGGATTCTGGAAGACGCGCAGTCGCATACCGGCGTCAAGGACTGGTCCTTCTTTCTCCAGAATCAGTTCAACATGGCTTCCGACAATCTCGAGAGCAACTTCTCGTCCCTGATCACGCCCTTCGGCTCGGGGGTGCTCATTCTCGCGATGATCAGCAGTATCGCCCCATTCCTCGGTCTTCTGGGCACCGTATGGGGGATCATGAACTCTTTCTACGAGATCGGCAACCAGGGGTCGGCC
>CAZGVZ010000060.1:0-999 GCA_964529145.1 uncultured Fibrobacteraceae bacterium
GTCCCTTCGATGTGTACTGAACAGGAATGCTTTCCATATGGATCGAGTTCAGCCGAAAATTTGCATTGAGGACCTTCAAATCTTCCGAATGGGCAAATGATGATCATACAGGATGATATGATCGCCGCCTGGAAATTCCGTGATACTGTACCCGTCCTGACAGCAAAAGTCCCGATCAGATTTGAATATCACCTTAATCGGACGATTAGTTTACGATGATATGCTAAGCGGTATAATAAAACAGTGCCACGTGCTGGATACCTTACGCTTGAAGAACGGTATGATAACCCTCCGATTCAGTATATGAATGCCGCAAGAGAAAAACCGTCAAAAAACGATCTGAAAAATCCATGCTTTGTTAATTAATCCATTAGTAAAATATAAATATAGTTTCACCTTGGATAAGATGGCAATACTTTACTATAGAATGATATTTTGCATTCTTGTTAAGGACGGCAGGCTCTCGGAAAACGGAAGAAGCAGGGTCTCCTCCAAAGGAGGGGCGGAACGGTCATTTTACCGAATGCAAGCGTATTTTTTCATAAATTCTGTAGATGAATTTGAGTACTTCATCCGGACCGGAAAGACGGTACCCGGCATAACTCCTGTCTGTATGGTTGTTTACCAGAACCGTGCAGCCCCAGCCCCTTATCTCCTTGAAGGCGTCCTCGTCTGCAATATCGTCTCCGACATATACAGGGAATACCGGTTCCCCCTGTTCAAAGAAATGATCCGTCATCCACACCACAGCTTTACCCGCATGCCATTCGATCGCTGGGCGCGCCTCGATTACCATTTTCCCTTCGGTGACCATCAGCCGGCTGTATCCCTCGACGACATCACTGAATACCTTTCTTACCAGCCGTATTTCTTCCTCAGCGGCTTGCCGGAAATGAACCGCAAACATGAACAGCTTCCTCTCAGGGTGAAGCCCAGGCGCCCCGCTGAGTTTCATCCTGATTTCCCTTTCCACCCTGTCCAGTTCCGGCAACATGGGTT
>CAZGVZ010000060.1:1009-1611 GCA_964529145.1 uncultured Fibrobacteraceae bacterium
GAACAGCTCCTCAATGCCGACCCGCGACTTGAGATCATTCAGGTCCCGGCCGCTGACCACCGCCACTTTGACCAATTCGGAAAGTGTCCGTAACCCCCGGCGCATCTTTTCAGGTAAAACCGCAGTTTCAGGATTCGCGGTAATAGGTGTCAGCGTTCCGTCATAATCGAACACGAGAAAAAGCCGTTTTTCCTGAGACCGGACCCATATTTCTTCAAAATGATCCAGTGCGGAAGGTATGAATTCGACCCTGCGCTTCCCCCATGGGGCCAGATCCACGATCTCTGACGGCGAGGAAACAACGATGTCGGCCCCGGCTTCATAAAATGGAGCCGGATTGGATTCCCTCGTGATACCGACTATATAACCGAACCTGCCTTCTTTTCCCGCCTTTATACCCGAAGAGGTGCTCTCCACCACAGCCGTTTCAAAAGGCTGCACTCCCAACAGGCTGGCGACGAACAGGTAAATATCGGGGGATGGCTTTCCCACGAGGTTGTTTTTCATTACATCCTCCCCATCGAAAATCAAATCGAAAAGCCCTGAAATCCCAGCCGAAGAAAGAACCGAACGGCAGTTCCTGCTCATCGAAACGATACCGG
>CAZGVZ010000060.1:1621-5012 GCA_964529145.1 uncultured Fibrobacteraceae bacterium
TTTTTTATGTTCGCTGCGCCATTTTTTAACGACATTGACAGTATTCTCGTCAACAACGGAACCATGTTCCTTCAGGAGGGCGAGAAATATTCCGTTTTTTCGGTTACCGAGTCCGCAAACGGTGATCATCGAGGAGTCGTCATCCGGCTTTCCGAAGGGGAGGTGAATGGAGCGCGATTCCAGAAACGCTTCTGCGCCTTCATAACGCGGGCGTCCTTCAATATACGCTCTATAGTCCCTTTGCGGATCCATCGGATCAAAAACAGCGCCGGTATCCCTCCCGTAATCTTCCATAAAACGATCGAAAACAAGTTTCCAGGCACGACAATGCAGCTGTGCCGTATTCCTGCTCAACAATCCATCCAGATCCAGTATGACCGCTCTGATCATTACCGCTGTTTCGATTACGGCATCTTGTCGATCCATCACTCGTTTCCTTTTCATGACTTCGGAATACGTCGGTTACCGTACCGGTAATCTTCGCTGATCACATCACCAAAAAGCAATAATCGTTCCGGCACTCCTTTTTTTCCACACCGTTTTCATCATTGTTAAGAATCCCCAATCCGTATCTCGTGGTTTTGCGAACGATCTTTCCTGAAATCTGGAACAGCATCCGCTTCTTATCTGTGAGTAAACAATCTGAATTAAAGTACGGAAATGCCCTGCATGGCACTGAAATTGCTATTTTTGCACATTCATTCTTTTGGCCGGAAAAAGGGTAATTATGATACATATCAGATTCAATCCCGGTAAAAGACGGTATGCGTTCAAATCTCGTTCGAACCGGCCTCCGGGGCGGCAAAAGCATTTCGCTCCTGCAGAGACCGGGATATGCCCGCTCCATCCGTTACACGTCAGTGCACTTCTAAAAATTTGTTTTCTGTTCAACCCGGCTGCAAATGCCGCAGGCTTCGTTGCATTCATCCGCCATATGTCCAACAATATGACCTTCTCATGCGCCTGGCCTGCTTCCTTTTCGCTCGGGCATATTACAAAACTGAATATTTAGAGGTATCCATTATGCTTTCCTTTCGCTTTATCCATGATTACCGGAAACGATCATGAGACCCATGGATTACACCGGCTGGCGCGAATCGCATCTGTTCCCGCTTTCGAGAGTCGTTCCGGGTCGCGATTTTCCACATGACGAAGACACACTCAGGCAACGGCTTCTGAAATACATGCTTAACTATCTTCGCAGCGTACTTCCCGTAAGGGGACCCGGAGCCAGTACCCCGTCCAGGGTAAAAACCACTCTTGTATGGATATTAAGGAAGAAACGGGGTTTTTTACAACTGCTTGAACATCTGCGCAACGCCGAATCCGATCTTTTCCTTCATCATCTCAGGGTTGCCGGCAATTGCGTCCTCATCGGGGAAATAATGCACATGCGCCCCGCGGATCTTCATGACACCTGCATTGCCGCACTGGCGCATGATATAGGAAAACTTGGGCTTCACGACACGCTATTCTCGAAAAAAGCAAGGCTGACACCTGAGGAATTCGATATCATCAAGGATCATATACCGCTTGGCATCCATTATCTCCGTTCCTTTACCGATATCTGCGCTGAAAGCACAATAGGCCGCGTGATGCTCTGCCATCACGAGAATTACAAAGGCAACGGATACCCTGTCGGTATCAGGGGTGATGACATACCCCTGGGAGCAAGGATTCTCCGGGTAGCCGACGTGTACGATTCCCTCTTATCGCCAAGGAGTTATAAATTCGGATATCCCGACGAATTAGTCCAGGTCATCATGCAGGAGATGGCGGCGGATTGTTTCGATCCCGGAGTGTACAGTGCTTTCAGGAGCAGAAGAGCGTTGTTTCGCAACGGCAACATAACTCCTTTTTCCAACAAGGAAAGGGAATCGGATGTCCTTAGCGAAAGGGATAGACTCAGCACCCGTCACATGAAAATATCATCCGTAATGTTCGGGTAACATAGAACCACTTCTACGATTCCGGTTTCCATACGATCCGGGAAATTCCTTCCGTCAGCATATCCCTGACATGTCGAGTGACAGTTCAATCGCCGTGAGATTTCCATCGGCAGGGTTTACCGGTTCCGAACCGTGCCATTCCTTATGGTCACGGATATGATCGCCTTGATATTTCGCGGGTAAAACATCTTTCATCCGCTGAAATCCCCGCAGCCCGGAGTCGCCGAATAACCACCCTGCTCTTTTTCGGAACAACGCCCCGGCCTGGACCTTGCCGCGCCTGATCGGGCGTCCTAGAGAATCATGCCGCGTGCGCCCGGGCTGATTTTTTTCGTTCGATTCTCTCCCGCAACCTTGCCGCGACCCCGTCGAGGTCGCTTCTTATCTCCTCAACAACCTGTTCGATCCTTTTTCCGGCCTCTTCAACCTTCCCATCGATCAACTGCTGTCTGATTTCAGTCGCTTTCTTTCCCATTCGTTCGACCATCCTGGAAATCATTGAAGAAATTTCCTGAATGCTTTTTTCACTTGAAGAATTTCTTCTTCTAAACGACTTGGCTGTAAGTGCCGCGGCACCTATCGCGGCTCCGGTCGCGCCTATTCCTACTATCACCTTTACGGGTTGCATCTCCTGCTCCTTTCTTTCTTTTGCCGTGTTCAGAATCAGGTTGAAGAAACGCAATATCCGTACCACCCCGAAAAAACCTGATACGACGTTCTCGTCTGTCACCGCCTGCCTTTCAGCAGCTTCAACAGATCGCCGGACGATCGCGTATTAAGGATATCTTCCGGCTCGAGCCAACCGCGCCGCGCCTGTGCCACCGCAAACCTCATGAAACCGAGGTGATGCGTAAAGTGAGCGTCGGTATTCAGCACGCATCCGACTCCCGCCGTTTTAGCTGACCGGCAGTAAAAATCGTTGAGATCGAGACGATCCGGCTGTCCATTGATCTCCATGATGCAGCCCCGCTCTTTCGCTGCGGCAAGTACCCGTTCGACATCGATCTGATAAGGTTGCCGATCATTGATTATACGACCGGTAGGATGACCGAGGATGGTGAAATACCGGTTGTCCATGGCCCGAAGAATACGCTCGGTCTGCTGTTTTGACGTCAGATTGAATTTGTAGTGTATCGAACACACGGTCAGATCCAGCTCCCTGAGAACATCATCGGGCAGGTCCAGCCTGCCGTCCTCGAGGATATCCACTTCGATGCCTTTGAGGATTATGAAATTCTTCAGAGTGGCGTTCAACCGGTCTATTTCCTTGAGCTGTGCCCGCAATCGCACGGAATCGAGCCCTCCGGCCATCGCGACGTGCTTTGAATGATCGGTAATCGCGGCATATCGGTACCCGTGGTCTCGCGCGGCCTGTACCATTTCAGTCAGAGAATTCTTGCCGTCGGTATAGGTAGTATGCATATGCAGATCGCCACGGATGT
>CAZGVZ010000060.1:5025-11889 GCA_964529145.1 uncultured Fibrobacteraceae bacterium
GGGCTGATTCGATTTCCCCCCTGTTTTCGCGGAGTTCGGGCTCGATGAAAGGCATTCCGATGGTAGCGTACACCTCTTCTTCAGTCGTCCCCGCGATTCGTCTGCCGGAATTAAAAACACCATACTCGTTGATGGTGAGGCCGCGCTTCAGACCGATCGTACGTACCGCGATATTATGTTCCTTGCTTCCGGTAAAATAATGCAGCGCGGCACCGTACGATTCCTCCGGAACGACCCGCAGATCCGCCTGAAGTCCCGGCCGGAGTATCACCGAAGATCGGGTATCACCCTTCACGGCCACTTTGAGGACATCGTCGAATGCGACAAAGCGCTCCATTATATCGGTTTTTCCCCGGCAGGCCGCCAGGATATCGATATCGTGCACTGTTTCCTTGTGCCTGCGAAAAGAACCCGCTGCAATCACGGTTTTTACGTTATGCGCTTTCCGAAGTCGCTGCACTACGGATTCGGTAATTCCTTCGACATCGCTTCGGAGGTGTCGCTGCTGACCGTGCCGGACCTGTTCGATACCATCCAGAATGGTTTGTTCGATTTTTTTACCGAAACCGGGCAGATCATGAATCTTACCTTCGACCGCGGCCTTTTCAAGTTCATCGATGGTAGTGACTCCCAACTCGTCGTGGATTTTTTTCACCCGCTTTCCCCCAAGGCCGCCTATTTTCATGATTGTGGTCAACTCGCCGAAATTCGATTTCTTGATCTCTTCGAGTATAGGAAGAGTCCCGGTCTGCAGAAGGGTGGTGATCTTTGCGGCAAGGTCCTTCCCGATTCCCGGGAGCATGCTCAGATCGTCTCCACGTTCCACCATTGTAGAAATATTCTCTGCAAGTCCGGAGACAAGTTGTGCCGCTCTCCTGTAGGCTCTGATACGAAAAGGGTTTTCATTCCTGATCTCCAGGAGATCCGCGATCATGTTGAAGGCGTCCGCGATCTCCGAATTTTGAAGTGGCATATGCCGCCTTTTTTGAATCCACCCTCGGTGATACCCCGGCAATGTCAAACGGCAACTATAATGCCACCTTTTTCATGAAGCATTCATTACTACCGGCGCATGTGACATCGGAAACCAACACCTCCAGGGTTGCGCACGAAGAAAGAGCGGTACGATGACGAAGGTGCTGCAGTCACCGGACTCCTTACGCTTACTGAATAGAGTGAAAAACCACCGACTCCGCCAGTAGGGCAAGATGGCCAGCGAAAAAGTGCAACGTCTTCCTGTTTTTTGCGGTTTTATCCGCTTCAAACGGGCCGCCGCCTCTGGTGGTGGTATTGGACTCCGAAAATTCCCTTCTGATCCGCCCAAAGAATCCAGTCTTGAGCTACTTGCAGCATTAAGTGAACATTTTTCATTTTTATGTACACAGACATAGTTACAAGGTCCAGATCCGACTTCAACACGGGGTACATCATCATGAAAAACGGAATGTGGAACGTGATCAGTATCGTTGCCGCGCTTCTGCTTTGTACGAGTTGCCATAAATCGCCCAACTCACCGCCCGAGTCGCTCGACCCTGACGGCGACTGGAATCTCGCAGTAACGCCGAACGAACAGCTTGGTCTGGATTCTATGAATATCTTCCTCGATATTCAGTCTGACAATACCTACTTGCTCAAGCTTGAAGACGGTACCGGAAAGACCCTTTTCAGTAGTTCCGGGCAATGGAATTCAACCAATGATTCCATTTTTTTACTTGGGGAAGAGTGTATGATCCTGGATACGCTCCCTGACCCCGATACACTCTCGCAGCTTACCGATTCAATCTGCGGTATGCCGGTCGCCCTGCAATTACCGAAGTCCGACGACGAATGGAATATCACCACCCGGTCGCTCTCCGCGATGCTTTCGGCGATTCCCATGAAACCGGAATACAGGGAAATGGTCTATGCGCTGTTGCCCACCATAACCCTTTCAAAAACGGACTGAAGAAGTTCCCATGGATCCCTCCCCCGTTCACTTTGGAGGGAAGCAGTATTTCCGGGCTTTAAGACGCTTTGTCGCACAGTAAGTAATCAGCGGTGGAAAACAGGTACTGCAACTCGTTGCTACGCCGGAGCCAAGGGGGATACCGGGATTCTGGAATCATAAGGATGCTCCGATTTTAACCGTCGCTAACCTTCCGGGCGCGAATGTTCCGAAATTCTCTTCGTATAGGGCGTTGAAGCAGTTCTGCACTGCAAAAATCGCCCAGAACCCCGCTAGATCGAAACGAACCATGATGTCGAATCGTGCATACGGTTTCAACTCCATCAGTTTCGGGTTCACCTTGAGCCTGTTGTCGCGAAGATCGTACCATAATTCGATTCTCTCGCTCTCTTTTCCGAACTGCAGTTGATTGAAATTCAAGTAGGTACGTTTTCCGACAAACAGTTCGTTCCCGGAAACCGCGAGGCGCGCTTTTCCGATCCTTTTTCCCCAGGACAGGCCAATGCTCGCCTTGTGCGAAGGCATGTAATCGAGCTGAATATCGGTCGTCGCCACGCCCGCTCTTTCACCATGCACCCTTTTGAATAATTTTGCCATTGTGGAGGCATGCTCGTTTCTGGATTTCTGAAACACGTATCCCCCGTGCAGTTTCAAATCGTGCAGAGGCCTCCATTCCGCTTCGAGCTCGCTTCCTGCCGACCAGGCGGAACTGATATTATCGTGAGTGACATAGGCGCGCTGACTCTCTATCTTTATTCCTTGTCCGATCAAGTCATGCATTCGGTTATAAAATAACCCACACTGCAATCTCAAGTTAGGTAGAGGGAGAAGGTCCACTCCTCCATCGGCTGACCAGACATATTCAGGTGTGAGTTCCGGGTTCGAAACGAGAGTGATGGTGTCTTTGAGAGGTAATGGCTGCATGAACAGCTCGGTATGATTCGGTGCACGAAATGCGCGCCCGACCGAACTGCGGATGTGGACCTTTTCGTTGAGTGTCGCACTCACTCCAAGCTTCGGAGAGAATGCGATCCCGAACACCGTATGATAATCGAACCGCACTCCGGGAACGGCAAGAAGGCGCTCTGTGATCTTCCATTCATCCTGTATATATGCACCGGAATTGGTAATCCGGTCGGTCACCCCATCCTCGATCACGGTCCTGTCTATGTTATCCACAAGATCGCCAAACATAATACGGTTCGAAAGAAATTCGCTTCCCGCGGTAACGATATGAGCCGGTGAAAGCGTGAATACACCCTGCAGATCGACCTGCCAATCCCGTGCATTGGACTTCCACTCAACAGGGCGTTTATCCATTTCAGTTATATATGCACCTTCAACTTTCCGGTAGTATCCTGTCGCCCGCAGGACCGTTTTCTCGCTGAATCGGTATTCCAATTGAGGTCCGATGATGATTTTTTCACCTCCGACGGTAATGTCGATGGTATCGGGAGCCGAATATCGCGTATATCCGAATCCCAGGTCGCTTCTGAAGTAGCGGGTGTGCAGATCGAAGGAAAGTTTCTCGTTGAACCGATAACCCATTTTT
Source organism: uncultured Fibrobacteraceae bacterium (assembly GCA_964529145.1). GTDB lineage: Bacteria > Fibrobacterota > Chitinivibrionia > Chitinivibrionales > Chitinispirillaceae > JAFGNB01. Next base: position 8,523 of record CAZGVZ010000060.1, read on the forward strand.
CCGAAAAGACGCAAGTCCGAATATCCATACTTCTCCTCTCCGTGCAGATTTGCGGGTATGAGATAGCTTGTATCCCGGACTTCCACCAGTACGGAATCGTTTACCATATAGTTACCGATGGTTCTGTATCCTCCATTGACGAGGTAGTGGATTTTGCCGTTTCCTCCGCTCGACATGACATCGCCGTTCCATAGCGCGGTTTCCGCTCCCATCCCGGCCGCTTCACGCACAGGATAGCCGTCTGACCAAATCTTGGCGACATTGAAAGGATAGCTGGTTTCGAACAAGCCCGCAACACCCGGTTTCCCATCCCCTCTTTTTGTCATGACATTGATCACCCCTCCGAAGGCATTTGCCCCGTAGAGACTCGAAAACGGGCCGCGCACGATTTCGATGTTCTCGATGATATCGATCGGAATTTCATTGAGAATCATGAACGGGGTTCCTGAAGCGTTGGTGGGAATTCCGTCGACCAGAATGAGTGTGCGGGTGGCTGCCAATGCTCCGGGAATGCCGCGCAGGGAAATATCGGAAGGCACTCCCTCCCCCATACCGACCGAACGCCGGACCTGAACCCCGGTTTCATTCGCGACCAGATCATTGATGTCTTTGGCCGCGGAGGTCTCGATCACGTCCCTGGAAATCAGCGAGACACTGGCAGGGGTCTCTCTTATTCGCCTCCGGGTTCTGGTGGCGGAGATGACCATTTTATCGAGAGACTGCACGTTACGGGAAGCTGCGGTGTCCGGCCGGTGCGTTGTCTCCGGTTGTGATGTATCGGTTCCCGATACATCCGTTTCCCGGTCGACACGACGGGTCACCGAGTGGGCCGGACCGTTTTCGTCAGCCGGGTCGTGATCGTCTCCCTCGTCCTGTGTGGAACGGTTCGGTTTGCCACCCGACGTATCGTTTGGCGTGAAGAGGCGGGACGGGACGGTGACCGATGACGAATTATCGTCCGCTCCGAGGTGACAAGCCAATCCTATACATAGAACAAAAGAAGATGAAAATCCAACGACGCGCATCACTTCTCCAGGAAAAGATTTTTTACCCAATCAGCAGATACCGGTATAAGGCGAACCACACATGTTCCCGTCACCCGGTACCATACGCTCAAGCATAGGCATATCCAAACCCTTTATATTCCACCCTGCTGCAAAGGCCGCAGGCTTCGTTGCATTCGACGGCGGTTTTTCGACAAAGGGGACCCCTGTCATGCTCCTGGCCTTCATTGCAGCACTGGATATCTAAAAACGTCCTGCAACCGACCTGACGATCCAAAGGCATATGTTTCATGGATAACGGTATAAACCGGTCCGCAGCTGTCCGGCGTATCTCATGTGGAGAAGCCCTCGCTAGTAATCGTCCGAACAAGGTATAAACTATGTTATGCTCCAGTGCGCGATGGAGCTCTATATACCTCTCATGTACTGCCCAGAGGTAGTAGAGCATACCTTTGACCGCAACGAGGCCAAGGCGGAAGGCTCGCCTCGAATCAGCGATTCGAAATCTCTCAGGAGATCCGCGGGTTGTCCGCAGATCCTTGATCGCGACGGAATCCCGCGAAAATCGACCAGGAACACGGCGTTGTCGCGATCGACATCAAAGGGAAGTTCCGGATTGAAATAGTGGCGGCAATTGAAGACCTGATTGTAGAATCCCGCACGCTTGACCACATACAGCGGGTATCTGCCGTCCCCTGAGATCGTCGCGTTTCTCACGCAGGAACCGACGCATTTTTCATCGAACCTTTCCTTTTTACATCCGATGCAGTTACGGACAATACATTGCCTGGTGTTCATGAGAAGCAAAGGCGTGAACACGGTAAACCAGCGGGAAAAACCGTGCAACGGCAAAATCGCGTTCATCTGCTCCATACCGAGTTCATGGGAAACAAACGCGCCGGAACAACCGAAACGACGCAGAAAGAGAAATGATTTCGAGTTGACGCAATTAAGCAGCGGACCCGCGATCCACGGAATCCCCGCTTTCTGGGCGGCGGTACCTATTCCGAGATTGTCGGTGATGATTAACCCGGGGCGGATATTTTCAAGCAAAGCCACAGCGGAGGTGAAATGATCTCCAATGAGGATCGCAGGAAACCACGGAATCATCTCCCTGTTTTTTTCCATGCGATCCGCATAGTGATCGATGCGGGTACCGCAATCGACAGGAAGTTCCACGATGAGCTTGGTGGTCGTGCCATGCCGCAGTTTCATTTCAGCCCCGTCTTCCACAAGCACCGCAAGGAATGGCGCCGTTTCCACAGAAGCGGGCGGGCCCGCTTCTGCAGGGCCCATCGCATCAGCCGGAAGAGAAACTTCACGCTCCTTTTTGCCACTCGCCAGAGCTATTATGCTGCGCCTGAGTCCATTGAGTTCCCGTAGCGGGATGAAGAGTCCGGAATCGAGTCCCGAAACATCCATTCCTTCCAGCTCGATTCCGGAATCAGTCCCGAAACTCATTTTTTCGGACAGTGTCGTTTCGTCGAGTGTGAGGTGCACCGCGGGAACGAGCACGCTGTCCGTGCGCGCCTCGCACATGTCCCCATCAGCGGTGAACACCGCTGAAAGAGGTGTGTTCGCGGAACCGAAGAATCTTATGAAAAGGGATCGCTTTACCGCCTTCATTCCTTGTATGCGCGCCGCCAGTTCAACGGGATTCCCGAAATCCTTTTGCCGGTACATGATATCGCCGCGCCGGATTCTTCCCTTGAGTTTGTTTGTGATGCGGATCTTGCATGAGTGGCTGCGGGTAATGCGCTCCACGACAGCCGTGCAAACGAACCTGAATGCCGGCGTATAGATCAGGACCGCGGTATCAGGAGAGGCCTGAACTGGACGGTCGGTCTGTAGAACGCCGGTATCCGCTGTGAATGCGACGATACGGGCGAGTTCCTCGAGAGACTGGTCGCGGGGTGAATCGATGAACATCGATCGGGCGATGTTTCCGTCCAGGTATCCGGATGTAAAGGTCCGGTTGAATACCTCCAGCAACGTGCGATCTTCAGTCAAAGTGGGCCGACCTTCCAGGCAACGGTCGATCTGCCTGCGCCAGGCCGAGACCGCCGCATGGACGTATCTGTAATTCTTGATTCTGCCTTCGATCTTCAGGGACCTCACCCCTGCGCGGGCGATCGCGTCAATTCTACGGAAAGCGGAATTATCCCTGAGATTAAGCGGCGCGGAGTCCGGCACCGCTCCGTGCTGCCCCTCCCGGATCCGCCTGCACGGTTGCATGCAGACCCCGCGGTTTCCGGATCGGCCGCTCATGGCACTGCTGAGATAACACTGCCCCGAAAACGAGATACAGAACGCTCCATGCACGAAAATCTCGCACTCCACGGCGAGATCTCCGCAGGCAGCGG
>CAZGVZ010000061.1:0-2033 GCA_964529145.1 uncultured Fibrobacteraceae bacterium
TGGTTTACCGGCGCATGCAGATGAAAAATCAGCCTCATTCGCGATCGACATAGCGTAGAGATTATGACTTTTCGCATACTTGGCTATATCCTCCGCCCATTGTGAATAGTATTCCTCCTTCAAATGCCCACCCTCGTTTACCTTATTATTAGTCTTCCACCCGGCAGGCGCGCTCCAGCACGACCCGATGATTTTAGCGCCATATGTATTCCTCGCCGTTTCCCAACCACTTGAGACGTCTCTGTCACCCCCGTTTTCATTCATTCCTATTCGCAGAATGGAAAGGCCGAGTGCGTTGTCGCCTTCGAGAGAGAAAAGTTGTTTCCAGGGTAGCGCTTTGCGATCCTTCACTATAGTAGCATTGATACCAAATCCCTGAATGGTCTGTTTTTCCTGATCGAGCCGCACCGCCAGGACATTTTCGTCGACAGCCGAGTCGAGAGAAATATCGACCGTTGTGTCATATGATTCGATGGCCACTTTTTTCGTCTGGAATTTGTCCTTTACCACTTCGAGGGTATCGGAGAGGGCAGGTGCAGACGAGATTTTCGCCAGTCTGCCGCCTGTTGGAGCTACATATTTATCCGAAGTCTTCAAGGCATATTCGCCGTTATGCAACGGAAGATATCTAAAGGTAGTTGTACGTTCTCCTATCGAGGCGTGAATGACGAGAAGTCTGGATGTATTTGAAATTTCGGCGACATTCATGCGGTAAATACCGGCATCGGCTTTCCGTGACATCTCTTTTTTGATGAGGTTTCCCTTCACGTCGTAGATTTTGACCATAACCGGTGAGGAGTTCGGGAGAGCAAGTTCCAGAATACCGTTCCTGAATGCGATTTTCTCGAATTTCGGAACAGAGGATGTAACGACGCCGACCACGTTTTTCGTGATCGCATAAGCGCCGTCTTCCAAAGTTGTCGCCGTCATGTTCTGACCCATAAGTTTCACGACTGCCCCGGAAACCGCACTCCCATCCTTTTGGGTGACCTTACCACGGACATTGATCGTGTCTGCAGCTGCCTGGACATTGATCATCGACCCGATAAAAAGAATACAAGAGAAAACACAACGGTAATGCATAACCTTTCCCCCTTAATTGATTTTTATGTTATGACATTCGATTGGGCATATCATGGAATTAATATAGATAATTTAACCTCATTTGAGCGATTCATTTTGTGTTGAGATGGAAGGTATTGAAATAAAACGGTATGCAAAAGCGCAGGTATGACTTTTCAACCCTGGGAGTTCCCCGGGAGTAACCCTTCCCCTGGCGACTCATTAAACTGTCTACACCCTGACACGCCGAAGCCTCAGCGCGTTTCCTATCACCGACACCGAGCTGAAACTCATCGCAGCGGCGGCGATGATCGGACTGAGCAGAATTCCGAAAAAGGGGTAGAGCACCCCTGCCGCGACCGGCACTCCAAGGGTGTTGTATATAAACGCGAATACCAGGTTCTGTTTGATGTTGCGCATCGCGGCCTCGCTGAGCCTTCTCGCGCGGACGATTCCGTCGAGGCTGCCCCTCACCAGAGTGACCTCAGCGCTCTCCATGGCCACTTCGGTACCTGTGCCCATGACTATGCCTACCTGCGCGCGGGCGAGCGCCGGGGCGTCGTTGATGCCGTCGCCGGCCATGGCGACGATATCGCCCTTGTGCTGGAACTCCACTATGGCCCTCTCCTTCTGGTCTGGAAGAAGCTCCGGGACATAATCGTGGATCCCGAGTTTCTTCGCGACAATCGCAGCCGCAGCACGATGATCCCCGGTGAGCATGGTGACCGCGACTCCGGCTCGCTGCAGCCATTCGATGGCGGCCGGCGCCGATTCCTTGATCGGATCATTGACGCCGATCGCCCCCAGGAGCGCGCCACCGCCCGCGACGAACATGACCGTATCTCCGTTTTCCCGCATCGACGCGACCTCCCGTTCGAGGGTGCCGACCGGGATCGAATTCTCCTGCATAAAGGCTTCGTTGCCGAGAATGGTCTCCCTGCCCTGGACGGACCCCTTGACACCCTTGCCGG
>CAZGVZ010000061.1:2043-11309 GCA_964529145.1 uncultured Fibrobacteraceae bacterium
CTCCACGCGCGTTCGCGGCTTTGACGACAGCCTCCGCCAGCGGATGCTCGCTCCCCCGCTCCACTCCCGCGGCGAAGCGCAGCAGTTCCTCTTCGGTAACTCCCCTCGCGGTGACGATCCGCGTGATTCCTGGCTTTCCTTCGGTGAGCGTGCCGGTCTTGTCGATCACCAGCCGGTTCACCTTCCTGAGTATCTCTATCGCCTCGGCGTTCCTGAAGAGAACCCCGGCCTCGGCTCCCTTGCCGGTGGCGACCATGATCGACATCGGCGTTGCGAGCCCGAGCGCGCAGGGACAGGCGATGATCAGCACCGCGACTGCGTTTACAAGCGCATGCGCCATGGCGGGGTCCGGCCCGAAAGACGCCCATACCACAAAGGTCACCAGTGCGACCAGCGCCACGGCCGGAACGAACCAGCCTGATACGACATCAGCCAGCCGCTGAATGGGGGCGCGGCTTCTCTGCGCTTCCGCGACCAGACGGATGATATGCGCGAGCATCGAATCCTCGCCCACGTGCCTGGCTTCGATGATAAGGCTCCCCTGGCCGTTGATCGTGGCGCCGATCACCTCGCTTCCCTTTCCGTGCTCCACCGGAACGCTCTCTCCGGTCATCATCGACTCATCGAGAAAGCTGCTGCCCTCGATCACCACTCCGTCGACCGGTACCTTCTCTCCGGGACGGACGCGCAGGAGATCGCCGACCCGCACCTGATCGAGGGGGATATCCTCCTCGTTTCCGTCAAGCAGCCTCCGTGCTGTTTTCGGCGCCAGATCGAGGAGCGCCTTTATGGCGGCGCCGGTCCTCGATCTCGCCCGCAATTCAAGCACCTGTCCCATGAGGACGAGTGTAGTGATCACGGCGGCGGATTCGAAATACACTCCTACCTGGCCATGGCTGTCACGGAACGATTCCGGAAATATCCCGGGTGCGACGACCGCTACCATACTGTAGCAGAACGAGGCACCCACACCAAGGCCGATGAGGGTGAACATATTGGGGCTTCTGTTCACCAGTGAAGCGATCATCCTCCTGAAAAAGGGCAACGCGCCCCAAAGAACGACGGGAGACGCGAGCAGCAGCTCGAGCCATGACCTGGTGTGCGGAGCGGGGAGCAGTCCGGACCGCTCGAACGCGGGAATCATGTGACCCATCGCGAGCACGAGCAGGGGAATGCTGAAAGAGAGGCTCACCAAAAAACGACGGCGCATATCCGTCAGTTCGGGATTGTCCTCGACCTGGCCCCCGACGTAATCCTTCGGTTCGAGCGCCATACCGCATTTGGGGCAGGCGCCGGGCTTGTCGGTCACGATTTCGGGATGCATTGGACAGGTATAGATCACGGGCTTTCCCCCGCGGTCATCCGTTTTTTCACGGGCTTTGGCCACGCTTTCCAGATATTCACGAGGGTTCCGCCTGAACTTCCCGAGGCAATGCGCGCTGCAGAAAAGGTAGGTTACACCCTGGTATTCGTACCGAAACTGGGTTCCCTCCTGTACCTTCATGCCGCACACCGGGTCGATCTCTTTCTTTTCCGCCGAGGCTCCGTATTCAAGGATCATGGTAATATCACTGAAAGAAGTGGAAGTCAGGAAGTGTCCGCCGGTCATCCGGACCGCTCGTTCCGAACGATGGTTCCCCACAGGAAACTGCCCGGTTTCCCAAATCGTCCGAACAAGATCAAACCCAAACAAGATTAAAATAGATCCAGGTGGGCTGCGACCGCCATCGCGAGTATCATGAGAAAACCCGGTCTTCCCGGATCACTCCCTCCGGGTATTTTCCTGGGCAAGAGCGAAAAAGAACCGCGCCGGTCCGCCGGTACCGGCGGCAGCCAGGTCCCCATCAGAACGTGGGGACCATGGTCCGCAGCCCGGGTATCCTTTATTTCACTTCCTCTTTTTTGCAGGGACATTCGCTGAAACATCGGTAGTCGTGCTCGTGTACATGCTTTGCATACGGCGCATGTTCCGGATCGTTCTCTGCATCGACATCGAATCGATCTCGATGATCTTTTCCGAGGTCTTGTTGAGATTCGCGTCATATTTGACGAGTTTATCCCCCACGACCAGGACTATTCCATCCTCGACCGTCGCCATCTGACCGGGCATCAGAAGCCCCAATCCGAGAGTTCCTCCCAACCCGGATTTCCCGCCCATCAATCCGGATGAATCGCCCATCAGGTTTCCATTCATTCCGTTCATGCCATTCATGCCGCCGGAAGTATCGACCACCTGTTTTGCGGGAGATTTCGCCTTTACATAGGTCAATGTTCCCGCTCCCGCGGCGACGATCAGCGCGATGACAAGGGCAATGTTTCGTCTCATACAAGACCTCCTGAGAAAAAAGGTACACGGACACGCTCAGCCGCCGGACGGAATGCCCGTCGGCGCGCGGGGAGTACCCTGCGGATCAGCGTCTTTTATTTTCAGAATCGCCATTTTACGAGGAGGGCCGCTTCCTGCAGCAGATGCGCTTCCTCGATCATCTCTTCTCCTGTCGTCAGTTTCCACGATCTCAACCGGTAACCGGCATCGAGACCGAACTCGTTCATATCGAAACTCAATCCCGCGGCCAGGCCATGGATGTTCCTTCGGGCTTCAGAGGGATCCTCGCTCCAGTCTGGAGTGTCCTCATCCTCATAACGTACCGCCAGGCGGTGTGTATCGTACTGGTCGAACGAGTACCCTGTTCTTCCGACGACATAACGTGACACTATCGGCGCTTCTATAGCGACGCCGATTCCGAAGCGGACATGCGCCGCATCGCTTCCATCCGGGATGTCGTCGTTCGGATGAATCACCCGGTAAGGAAGCCTCCCGTGTACATCGAAAAACAGAGCGACGAAATCGAGATCATACGCTCCGCCCACCGCGCCTTCGAGAGATGAATGCAGTCTCCCCTCGTCTTCGAAGGAGAGCTCCGGTTCCGAAGCGTCACGAGGCACGAAACTGACGACACGCTCATCGAACCGTATGTAGCGCGGCGCCACGAACCGCAAGCCGAGCCTCAGATGTTCGCCTGCCTGATAGAGCAGGCCCGTGCGGAATTCGAAACCGGTCATCGTCCGGTCGTAATGATCCTCGAAATCATTGTCCAATGCATCTATCACCTCTCCATTCTCCGTTCTCAGGAAAGAAAAACGGGTGTCCTCGGAACCCGTGATCAGAGAAAGCGTTATCCCCAGACCGAGACCGGGCGCGATCTGCAGCGCTCCGGACGCGGACCACAGGCTCAGATCCCCGTACGAACGGTATTCGCGATCGGCCAGTACCGATGTTCCGCTCTGGATGAAACGATGCGTGTAAGTGAAGACGTCGTCGAAAACCAACGGATTCGAGAAAGCCAATGAAAACGTGAGACCGCCCCGTTCGACCGGCACTGGAAACACCAGTCCCGCAGTCACGAATCTCAGGCGCGTGAGGTCATCGGATCCTCCGGAACCGTCGACGTCGATATCGTTGATGTGGTGCAACATTCCGAAGCCAGCGAAGAATTCACGCTGCCATGTAAATGCGAGCGCTCCGGGGTTGTTGTATCCGGCGCTGAAATCGACGAGTGTCGTGACCGCCCCTGCGAGCCCCATCGACCTGACATCCGCTCCGGTTTCGATGACCGGAATCGCCTCAGAGTCGAAAATGACAAGCCCGGCGGCAATGATGCAGCAGGCTGCCGCCCGAAACGAACACTCACGTATGGTGGTCATCTCCGTGGATCCTTTCTGAAGATCTCGTCGGATTCATCCGCCGGCTCTTCCTCTTCGCCGGACGGTGTTCCCTGTTCCTCCTCCTGGATTCCAGGCCCCTGATTCAGGGGAGCGGCCGGACCTCTTCCGCGATGCCCCCTGTTCCGGCGGCTTTCCGGAGCGGTTTCACCTGGTGTACCGTGTCGTGTTCCGGTTTCTTCCGGCTCCTCAGGCCCGCTACCGGGACCGAACCGCCTGCCGCGCGATCTTTCCCGGCCTTCGTGTCCCTGTCTTCCTCCCCCGGACCGCGGAATCCTGGGCGGGTGCCGACGCCTGAAATCGCCGTGGTGGCGGCAGTAGGACGAAAAAGGGTCGTAATGGAAACCGGGCGGACAATCGCCGAAGCGATAGGGGTAAAGCCGGTCGCGAATCCACCAGGGGGAATTCACTTCCGTGAAAAATCGATATTCCTCCCAGGAATCGAAGCACCGCAGTTCGGGATACCCCAGAAAATCTCTTGTCCAGATGCAGTAACCGGCCGGACGGGTTTGAACTACGGCTCCGCCCTTGCGGCCGGGCGGAAGATCCGCACTTGAACCGTACCAGCTCGTGTCAAGAATGGTGTCTCCCCCTCCGACCACCGTATCGACAAGGAAGAAAAAGGTGTCGGATTCCGCGCTTTCCGCGCCCTGGCCGCCGGGGTCCCCCCTGTCGAGGACACCGGTCGGGGAAATGTGCAACCGTGTATAGCAGCCCGAAACGGTGGCGCACAGAATCAGCAGGACTGCGGAACTCCGACCGCGAAGGGTGCGGGATTTGTCCGCCATCGGGATTATTTCAGGCACCGTTTTTTCCATGTGGAGGTGGGGCCCCCGGACTGGCCCCCTTCGCGGCAAGCGCTTTTCAACTCTTCACCTCGATACGCTTGGCGGAAGGCCGGGGTTCTCCGGCTTTTTTGAGAGTGAGCTCCAGCACGCCGTTCCTGCACGAAGCCTCGATATTTTCCCTGTCGACATTTTCGGGAAGCGTGAACGAACGGCTGAACGAGCCGTAGCTTCGTTCGAGATGTCGATAGGAGCCCTCCTTGACATTCATTTCCTCTTTCTTCTGGCCGCTTATCGTCAACACCTCTCCGGATACGGAAATATCGATATCCTTGATCTCGACCCCGGGAACGTCGGCGCGGATGAAGTAGCGATCGTCGGATTCGATGATATCCATGTCGGGCCACATTCTCCCGGATATGTCACGATTCGGCATGCTGAAAAAAGGATCGTTGAAAAAATCGCTGAGCATGCTTCCGAGGGTCGGCAATGATCTCTCGCGCCGCAGAATGGATGGAATCAGGGCCATGCGTTCCTCCTTTGTTTATGCGTAGGTTGCACTCGACACGGCGCGGTGCGGGCAAAGGGTTCGAAGCGCCATGTTCCGGAGTCCTGGCTGCAAGATGCATGCCATTCGGAGGTGATACTCCAGGCAAATCCGTCCAAAGGTGGTCCTCGGCGCGCAATCGCACCGTTTTCGATTCCAATAACCCGTTTCTCGTTTTCACGAATTGTCAAAGGCGGCCCGGAGGAGAGGGAATCGAGGTTGGAACACGGTGATGGACCGGCATTTCCATGGCCTCTGTTTTGCGAATATCCGCATCATGCGCCTGGAGGTGACGCGCGCATGTTCAAAAAATTATGAGAGAATTGACCGGTTCCAGTATTGCGGTCTTTCGCTCCATATCCTATCGGAATTATCCGGAAGGCTTCTACCATGATCCTCGATTCCCGCCGCTTTCGTACTGTCAGCGCCTGGTTCGCGAAACTCCTCACGCACCTTGCCGCGGCTGCCGGCAGGTTCATCCTCACCCTGGTCGTGCTGGGAGGGGTCGCTGCGCTTGTCATGTGGATCCTGAAGCCGAAGGTTCCCCGACGCGCAGTGCTCGAACTGGACTTTTCAGGAGCCCTCGCGGAAGTACAGCCGCGGCGCGGCGTCATGTCGCTCATCATAAGACAAGCTCCGACGCTCCACCAGGTCGTCGAGCATATAGATCGCGCCTCCGGAGACCGGAGGATCGTGCAACTCGTGGCGCGCATCTACGATAATTCCATGGGTTACGCGAAAGTGCAGGAACTGCGCGACGCGGTGATCCGGTTCAGGAAAAGCGGGAAACGCGCGATCGCGTTTGCCGAGACGTTCGGCGATCCGGGCCCCGCGGACAAATCGTATTACCTCGCGACGGCATTCGACAGCATCTATCTGCAACCTTCAGGTCAGTTCGCGCTCACCGGTCTCCTTTCCCGGGTTCCATTCGCCAGAGACCTGCTGTCGAAACTCGGCGTTCAGCCGCGTTTTGACAAAAGGAAAGAGTTTAAAAGCGCATCCGATGTCATTACCGAACGCGAATTCACAGGACCTCATGAGGAGAATCTGAGAACCGTCCTCGGCTCCCTGCAGCGCATCATCATCGATGCCATCGCGGAACGAAGAAACAAGAAACCCTCAGTCGTGCAATCGGAGATCGACGGGGGACCCTACAACCCCGGCCGGGCCCTGGAACTCGGTTATATCGACGGAGTGCTCTATTACGACGAATTATGCGACCGGATACAGAACCGCCACCGTAAGAAAAGACGCCTTTTTCCCTACTCGCGTTACGATGCCGCCGTCGGGCGCCGGCGACGGCAGGGACGACGCGCGATCGCGCTGATTTACTGCGTGGGCGACATCTACCGGGGCGCAAGCCGCATCACCCCGTTCGGATCTCCGCTGCTGGGGGCGCAAACAGTCGGGAAGGCGATCCGTGAGGCGGTCGACGACTCTTCAGTCCGCGTCATCGTGCTCAGGGTGAACAGCCCCGGCGGATCGTACATCGCTTCCGATATGATATGGCATGAGGTGATGCATGCGCGCGAACGAGGCAAAACGGTTATCGCGAGCCTGAGCGACGTTGCCGGTTCGGGAGGTTACTTCATCGCCATGGCCGCAGATAAAATCGTTGCAGCTCCGGGAACAATCACGGGTTCCATCGGCGTCATCAGCGGTAAGCTGGTGACTGAGGAAATGTGGAAGAAACTAGGTGTAAACTGGGCGGAGATCCATACAGGCGTCAATGCGCCGATGTGGCTCTCCACCAGGGATTTCACTCCCGAACAATGGACTGTTGTCCAGCGGCAGCTCGATACGATTTACCACGATTTCGTGGCGAAAGCGTCCCGCGGCAGATCGATGGATTTCGACAGGATGGAATCTCTTGCACGGGGAAGAATCTACACGGGCCTGGAGGCCGCCGAAGCCGGGCTGGTCGACACGATCGGCGGACTGCCGGAAGCGCTCGACATGGCCGTGTCCATGATTGGAGCCGGAAAAAAGGAACGGATCGGGGTAAGGATTTTTCCCCGCAGGAGATGGGTCCTGCGGCCGGACAATTTCCTTTCCCCCAAAGCCGAAAACGCGAATTGCTTTTCCATCGAAAAGCTTTCGTCGCTGATACCGTTTCTGCGCGACCTGGATCGACGCATGAATCTGGACCTTCCGTACCTGCTCCTCATGGAATCATCCGTCCTCTCAGGACCCGCAGAATGACCGCCCCTGCCCGATGGTCTTTTACTGCCGGAACCGCGGTCATTCCGAATATGCCCACATCTTCTGGATATCCGGCGGGAGCAGCTCCCCGATCCGCTCGATCTCTCCGGGAGATATCTGGGCCTTGATTGCCGCGAATACGGCGTTGACCGCCTTCTCCGGATCTATGGTCCGGTCATTGTCGAGTTCATCGGAGATGAGGAGGAGCAGTTCTTCGCGCGTGCGGTACTTCACAGGCACCTCCGAGGGTCTCCATCCCTCGTAATAGAGCCCACGGATCAGGATGGGAAGCTGTGCGCTCAGGTGCGCCCCTTCATCTATAGTCAATCTGTCGCGCAGGGAATGCAGCACCGCCCGAAGTACCCTGACGGACTTATGCCTGTCGGGAAGCTTCATCCGGTTCTGGATTTCCTTGATCCAAATTTCCGATTTCTGGATGGTCGTGTCGAACGCTTCGACTCCAGTGCTCATATGTTCCTCCTTCACATTGAAAAACGACGGCGCCGGTCCGTTTCCCGATTTTTCCGGGAAGCCTGGATATCCGGCGAACAGACCTGAAAAAGCAAACGCCGCGCCAGAACGGACTGAGGGTTCGGAGATGTGGCATGCTACTTGTTGATGTTTTGTTCTATCCTGAAACCGTCTTTAGAAGTTTTGAATCGAGGCGCGGCGAGATGCCTGACATATGAAAGCAGGCCCGGCACGTCCGCTTTTCAGTACGCGCAGGCCGCAGGAACCGCCATGAATGATCGAATCATGGCGATACGGAACGTCGGGCATCAGGCGTCCGCAGCACGTGGCGTAAGGGCTCGGACGGACATCTCCATCATTCACGGTGCGCATCGAACCGAAGGAGGAGGTTTGTGTTGGATTTTTCCGAAGAAACGGGTCTCTTTCCTTTCGATTACCGGCACCGGATAGAGGAACTTTTCAGGGAACTGATCCACGATCCCTGGTGCGACCGGCAGGAACAGCCCTGGCAGCCTTTTATCGATGTCGTGGATTCTTTCGATCATGTTCTGGTGCTCATGGACCTCCCAGGCATCGACCCGGACCGCCTTTCCATCGATATGCGTGAGAACGTCCTTACCGTTTCCGGGCACAGGAGGGAACATTCCGTACATGTGATGTCGAAACGCCTCTGTGAACGGCATACGGGGCCTTTCAGCCGGAGTGTGACTCTTAACCCGGCCGCCCATTACGGGAAGCCGTCGATGGAATACCGTGACGGCGTCTTACGGATAAAAATAGGTAAACTCCCGTCCTGACCCGGCAGCCTAGTTGAAGCCGGCGATTTCGGATATGTTTTGAAAAACACATCACCCGGAAATCCGTGTACGCTCCCAGAGCGGCTGCACTCCGGGCTGAACGGAACGGAGCGTTTGACATGGAATTACAACGGCACACGTTCGAACTTTCCTCACGCGACCTGGACGTGGATCTCAGGCTCAACGGAATGGTTTTCGAATCGACTGATCAGCTCGCGCCTCTTGAGGATATCGTGGGACAGCCGCGCGCGCTGGAAGCGCTCGAACTCGGCCTGGGAATCGATGACGCTGGATACAATATCTATGCGGCCGGCCCAAGCGGGCTTGGCAAGCGATCACTGCTCCAGAAGGTGCTCCTGGAACGGGCTTCGAAACGTCCGGCCCCCGGCGACTGGATCTATGTAAATAATTTCGATCATCCCGAGCAGCCTCTCGCGATCTCCGTCTCTCCGGGGCGAGCCATTTCCCTCAGACACGATCTCAAGGAGACGATCGAAAGATTCAGGGACGAACTGCCGAAGGCCTTTCAGCAGGAGGATTTCGGAAACGAGAAGAAAATCCTTACCGAACAGTACAACGAACAGATCAGGGATCTCTTCGAGCAACTCCAGGCAAGCGCGAAGGAAGCCGGATTCGTGGCGGGACATTCGCCGGACGGGGGGCTCTTCATCGCTCCCGAGAAGGATGGACGTCCCATGGAAACCGAGGAGTTCAACGCGCTATCCGGGGAAGACAAGGAGC
>CAZGVZ010000061.1:11319-11848 GCA_964529145.1 uncultured Fibrobacteraceae bacterium
CATCGAAAAAAACCGTCACGATCTGATCGAAAAAGGCAGCCTGAAAATTGCGCAGAAAAGGGAGATCGAGCGTAAATTGCGCGAGGATATCCGCCGTATCGAGCGCGAATTCGCCGAACGCATTCTGGGGCCTGCCCTGGATTCGATCGCGAAGCTCTACGAAGGCGAAAAGTTGCACGATTGGCTCGGCGGCATGAAAACCCATATGCTCGACAATCTCAGGCAATTTCAGGAACGTGACGAAAATAAATCCCAGTTGTCGATGCTGCTTGAAGGAGATTCCGCCATGGCGGATGTCGCCGACCAGTACGACATCAACGTGGTCGTCGACAACAGCACGAACGACCACGCACCGCTGGTCGTCGAGAACTCTCCAAATTACAAGAACCTTTTCGGAACGATTCACGGCGTGAGCGACAGGCTTGGCCGCATGATCACGAGTTTTCGTCAGATCAAGGCCGGCAGCATTCTTCGCGCAAACGGAGGCTATCTCATGTTCGACCTGATGGAAGCGCTCATCGAGCCTCTT
>CAZGVZ010000062.1:0-8352 GCA_964529145.1 uncultured Fibrobacteraceae bacterium
AGGACGGCTTTGCCGCTTTCGAAGTTGACTCCCTTGAGCACGAGCTGACCGCGTGTGATTTCCTTGGATTTGGGACACCCTTGGGTTTCCGGGATACCGGGATTTTTCGGGCAGTTGTCGACCGTGTCCGGGATGCCGTCGCCGTCGTTGTCGTAGTCCGGGCAACCGTCGTCATCCTGGAAATTATCCTTATCCTCGAATCCGTCGATACATTTATCGAGACGGTCCACGATTCCATCCTTGTCGGTATCCACGTCCGGGCAACCCTTGTTTTCGGCCACGCCGGCCTGATTCGGACATTTATCGCCGGCATCGGGCACGCCGTCCGCGTCATTGTCGGTTTCCGGGCAACCGTCCTCGTCCTCGAAACCGTCCTTGTCCTCGGCCTCGCCGGAACATTTGTCGAGACGGTCCACGATACCGTCGCTGTCGGTATCGACGTCCGGACATCCGTTGTTTTCGGCGAGACCGAACTGCTCCGGACACCTGTCCGCTGTGTCGAGAACCCCGTCCTTGTCCCGGTCTTTGGGTGCGGAAGGCGTCTGCCAGCCGATGCCGAAATAGGCATTGTAGATCATGTTCGCCTTATGAGAGAGCAGATGTCCCGTTTCGCCAGTGCCGGCCTGAGCGAACTCCTCGTCTGGATCGCACACTCCGATATCCCATGCAAGTGTAAAGAACAGACCCGCCTTGGGAATGGTGAACTTCACGCCGGGTGTGACGAAGATGGGATCGTTGCTCAGGTCCTTGAAAAAATTTTCCCGGGTGACGGTAGCGAACCGTTCTTCCATGCTGATTTCAGTGAAGAACGTAAACCACTCGGCGGGAAAGATGTCGAAGCTCATCGCCGCGGTCACCGCGTTGTTGTCGGCCGGAGCGTTGAACACTCCGCCGAGATTGAAATGGAGTCCCATGGGGAACGGAGTTTCGAGGCGATCGAAATGGATCGAGGCCATGATCATCGGATGCACGACGAATTCTCCTGAAGACCAGTTTCCTTCACTTCCGTAATAGGCATGGCGGGGAAAGAAGCCGTCGTTCCTGTCGCCGGTTGGGAACTGTATACCCAGATAGTAGGCACCGGTCAGGATCGACTCATCGCCCCTCAGCCACAATCCGGCCAGTTTCAGGGACAGTTCCAGATCACCGATACCGCTGGCGGTTTCACCGAAATTCGGATTGTCGTAATAGGCGGGCATACTGATGCCCAGGTCCAGAACCGGTGCTATACCAACTCCGAGATATCCCGTTCCAGACAGAAAGCGGGGGCTGCCCTCGATCTTTTCAGCAGGTAAGATCGAATGCAGATAATCCCCGTCCTGGCCATATTCGAGCGCTCCTCCGACCCTCACACCACCGAGGCCGAGCACCTCCGCAGGCTGAACTCTCACCAGGCCCAGGTGCCCCCCGGTACTGAGAGTGTTGGCTGAAAAAGTCGAAACAGCCGCGATCGCCAGGACGAAAGCGGTAACTCTGCTGGAAAAAGACATAGGACGCTCCTTGAAGAAAGGTGTAAACAGAATCGACGATCTCATGTACTTCATTGCCCTTCAGGGACTGGGCGACGCAACCACCGGCTGTAAGCCGGTGGAGTAAAGCATAACGACGGAATGCGTGGCATTCCATCGTTCTCCGCGGGTCAACCCGTTCCGGACAAGCAAACGCCTTTGGCTTTGCTGTTGATTTCAGTACTCGTTC
Organism: uncultured Fibrobacteraceae bacterium; assembly: GCA_964529145.1. Taxonomy (GTDB): domain Bacteria; phylum Fibrobacterota; class Chitinivibrionia; order Chitinivibrionales; family Chitinispirillaceae; genus JAFGNB01. Next base: position 1,699 of record CAZGVZ010000062.1, read on the forward strand.
AGTATAGCCCGGTTTCACGAACTGCTCCGTTGATCCGGCTGCCGCATCTTTTGTTTGCAGGATTTTTCCACTTTCCGAAGGACGGATTCCGGAATGAACGCACACCCCGGAACGAAGGACACCTTGACCTCTGAAGTAACGTGAATTTTTCTGAAGTTTTTCGACTGCATCCAACCATGCCACGCGACACGGGCCCTGTTCCGTATCGTGCCTGTCCTTGAGAGCGGAATCCCTGCATGGCACCTCCTGAAATCCCGTTCTCCCGTGATTCACCTGTCATGAGGCGTTGCGGATTTCCGGGAACTTCGGCGACACCTGCCCGGGGTCTTTTCAGCAAAATAGTATTTGGATTATTGACCGGCTACACAAACTCTCCATAATGGCGAGAAAATGGAGCGAAGAGTGTGGTTTTCAGGGAGGCCTGGAGATGGTTGATCATGGGGTCGGGTCCTCATGGCCCGAATCAATACCGGTCATCGTGTACTATCCCGGAAGTTTTTGGACCGGCCTCCGTCCGCACACCTCCATGCCGGTCTCCCTGGGGAGCGGAAATCCGTGATGGGCGTACTCCAGGAAGAGTGGCCGGTGGCGCCGCACCGTACAGCGTGATTTCGGCCTCCCAAGGGAATCGTTCATGCGTTTCCACGAGGTTTCGAACTTCTCGGAGGTTACGTTTTCGAAGCTTATGGGCGTGAAGTTGCAGGGGCAGACCTCTCCGGCGGAATCAATTATAAATCTATATAATAGGTTCCTCTCGCGCATCCGAAGATTTCAGGGCTTGCGATCCGGTTGGCTACGCGATTCCTCGGCTGTTCCCTGGCCAGAAGAGAGCGTAGCGCACAGGCTCTATCGATCGTCCAATGATTCGTAACATGCTTTCGCCTTGTCGGGAAATCCAAGATTCATCAAGGAATTGCAAATCGTTTCCCGCGTCTGGCGGGGAATCCCTCCTAAGTTGATCGCTCGTTCAAAATCCGGACGCAAGGTGATTGCTCTGAATCCCAAACGGCGAAAGAGAACCGGTACACGAGGAAGAGTTGCCCAGGGTCCGGCAAGAAATCTGCTTATGCGTTTGGTGGAACATAAACGCGAGGTATTGGGCTTTATGTATGACTTCAGCATTTCTTTTGACAATAATCGCGGTGAACGGGATGTAAGAATGATGAAGGTTCATGAGAAAATATCCGGCTGTTTCAGAAGCATGCAAGGAGCAGAAGTATTCTGTGACATCAGAAGCTATATTTCTACCGTCAAGAAACAAGGGAAGAATGTAATGTCTGCACTGGAACATGCCTTTTCGTTTTCCGCTGTAAAAATCCCTTACAGAGTCTGAATCGTTACGATTTTATTTGTTAAAACTTGCTTTTTTACTCCTCACTCCTTGAATTCCTGTCAATAACATCTGTTTTTCTCAACTTTTGCGGGTCGCTTTTCTGCCGTTAAAAAGATGATAGACATGATCCGAAAGATCGACAATGTTGAAACAGATGCCTTTGGGGGACAAAAGCCGCTTCGTGTGTTTAAAAAAAGCATCAAGATCTCTGAAGTGTTCCAGTACGAAATGTGAACAGATGAAATCACAGGCGCCGTTTTCGGAAACCGGTATGGATTCAAGCGATGCATAGGTATGGATCGGCTCCGATTCGGGTAATGTCAGGTTTCTAAAATGACCCAGAAACTCCTCTTTTTGAATGTCGCGCAATGATGGCGAATCGGTGTTGAAAACGGGATCGGCAAGAAGTACCGATCGGACACCGGAATTTAAAAAAAAGTAGGCGGTGAAAAACTGATTTCCACCGCCTACTTCAAGAACCTTTTTTCCTTCAAAAGAAAAACAAGTTTTTTTGTAATGATCAAATACATCCGAAAATGTAGGGAGCGATAAGTAGGTGTAAGGCAGACCGAACGGACTTGATTTCAATGCATTATAGGCACTGCCGCCCAGTGATTTACGGAAAAGATTCCAGAAAATATCAAAAACCATCTGCTGAAAAATCCTTGATTCTGAAGATGAAACGGTCGAACTTTGTATTTAAAATAATTATTGTCGAATATTTCAGTCGTGTTTTTCGGAATTACAATTGTCGTATGAAAGTGAATCGTTTTATCCGTCTTTGCAGAGAAATTCAAGAAGTTGATCCGGCTGCGGAATCCCGGGAACCCGGAGAGACGGTATGAATTCCCCGGAGCCTTCGCCATAGGAAACATCGATATTCGGCAATGCAGTTGATCCCATGGCATTCTTGGGCTATCCGGCGATCAGCGGAAGATATCACTGTCGGAACTTGCGGTGAAGAAAAAGCCGGTGGTTCGGAACCGGATGCCGTAGGGGTTTCGGGATCGGACCTGTGGTAAATCTCCATATCCTTCTCGAAAAAGCAGGTGGTAGTTACACCCCCGCAACCCGCTGCCTCCGCTTTTTCCTGAAGAGGTTCTCCACCGTAGGACCTGTATGCATCAAAGCCGAAATATCTTTTCAGACCCTTTTGTATATTCAATACACTATTGCAATAGTCGCATCCGGATATGCAGGGTTTGTTCCGCAAACGGAGCATTACACGCTCGACTTCGGGAAAGGTATTGTTTATCGATGTTTCCCACTTTTCGGGTAATGGATCTATGTAAGGAGGTAAAATAAATAACTAATGTATGTCATTGAAGCCATGGCGCACCACGATAGTATGCTCCGATATACGATGGAAACACTGTCGGATCCTGTGGTGAAGATAAACACGGCAGTTGGAGGCTGGATGAACGACAAGTCAGTGCGTAAATTGGTTACATTGGCGATAAAATCCAAAACGACATTCGGGGAAAATATCCTGCAATTCCGTTCGCGCGGATGAATCGTCGGTCACCAGTGTTTTTCACGATTCTCCTCGTTCATCATATCTCCATCCCGGCCTTCCCCCGCTGACCGGGGAAGGTGCCGAAGGCGGATTGGGAGATTGGGATATGAAGATGCTTTCACCATGGACATCCAATTCTTCCGGTTTTTGTGCTGTTATTAACTATTGACAAACATTTTTAGCAATGTGAATAGAGGAGATACGGAATGAAATACATCTGCCCACTGATGACCGTCGAGGATATCGAGCGCTCGAAACGTTTCTATCTGGACATTTTTGGCCAGAAAATCAGGGAGGACTATGGCCAGAACGTCGTCTTCGAGGGTGGTTTCTCGATTCATGCGCGAGCACATTACGCCGATTTGCTGAAGGGACATGCAGTACGCCATGGCGGGAACAATTTCGAGTTATATTTCGAACATGACGACCTGGAAACGCTGCAATCAGGACTCAGGAGCGCGGGGGTCGAATTCGTGCATGAACTGCGGACGCAGTCCTGGCATCAGAGAGTCCTGCGCGTCTATGATCCGGATAAAAACATCATCGAAATCGGTGAACCGCTCGGACAGGTATGCATTCGGCTGGCGGGGGAGGGAAAGAGCGTTGAGGAGATAGGAAAGATGACGTCACTCGATGGGGAATATATCATGAATGCCTTGAGGACCGCTGCGAACGAGGTGAAAACGCAATCATGAAAAACACGAAAATGGAAACGAACGATATCGAACTGAGGGATGAACACGTCTACCCCGACGAAGAGGTGCTGCGGGCCGTCCTGGGCGCATCGTACCGCGTGTACTCCCTTGTACTCGATAGGTATGCGAAGAATGCGATGACCCACGAGTGGAGATATTACCGTGATGGAAAAGCGTGGCTGTGTAAAGTACAAAACAAGAAAAGGACCATAGTGTGGATGTCGGTCAGGAAGGGCTATCTGCGGGCGACCATCTATTTTCCATGGAAACATCTGGAACGGCTCCATGCATTGGACCTCGATCCCGAGTTGATGCGAGATTTCAGATCGGCGGAGGTTGCGGGGAAATCGATACCCTGCGTATTCGCAATAAGGAACAGACGAATACTCGAAGATCTCGAAAAGGTGGTGAGACTGAAGATTGAGTGTTTATAGCATTAGGCAATACATCGAGACATTAGGGGACGGAGGCAGAATATACATTGCCACGCAACATGGTCACCAATGCAGGGGACGGCCTCCAGTGGCCACCCCTATTGCGGGAAACCCGCTAGACGGCAACCATGGAATGGGCAGCCACCGGGGATTGCCCAGACACCGAAAAGATATATTTTTCTGTTATGCAACGCTCGGGTACCGCAGATCTCCCGCTCCACTACGGCCGGGTTCCCGAATGGCTCCATACGCGAATGACGTCGATGGGACGTGAAATCATCAGTGCGATGGCGCATGAATTCGGCGCCGGCGAGGTCCTGCGACGTTTTTCCGACCCGTTCTGGTTCCAGGCGCTCGGCTGCGTCATGGGCATGGACTGGCACTCTTCGGGAATAACCACGTCGGTGATGGGTGCGCTCAAAAGGGCGGTCAATCCGATGTTCAACGATCTCGGGTTGTATATATGCGGCGGACGCGGCAAATACTCACTGCGGACTCCCGATGAACTGCTTGCCTTTTCCGACAGGACCGGCCTCGACGGCGCTGCGCTCGTCCGGGCATCGAGACTGAGCGCCAAAGTCGACAACACCTGTATCGATGACGGATTCTCGCTTTATCTGCACACCTTCATCGTCTCCCGTACCGGCGAATGGGCGGTAATTCAGCAGGGCATGAATACGGAAACACGACGGGCGCGGCGGTATCACTGGCATTCGGCGACCTTGAAATCATTTGTAGACAATCCGCACACCGCGGTCATCGGGCGGAATCTGGGCCGCATCATGAACCTGAGCGATTCCCGCGCAAGCGGCAACCGCGACGGAATCGTCGAATTCCTCTCCCGGCATCCCGACAGACAAAACAGTGAGCTTCGAAGCCTGACGCTCGGCCCGGATCACGCGATCCGTCAACGCGACGTCGATTCCGGTCGCCTCGGCGCCGTCATGGCTCTGGCATATGAAAAACAGTACAGGGAGTTCGTAGATGCGCTGCTGCTGCCCGGTATGGGGCCGAGGACATTGCAGGCGCTCGCGCTGGTGAGCGAGGTGATCTACGGCGCTCCGAGCCGGTTTACCGATCCGGCCCGCTTTGCTTTTGCCCACGGAGGCAAGGACGGCCATCCGTTCCCCGTGCCGCTGAAAGTTTATGACGAAAGCATCTCGACCCTCAGAAAAGCGGTCAGTGCTGCGAAAATCGATCGCAGTGAAAAGATGCGGGGTCTGAAAACGCTCCACCGCATGGCGCTCTCGATCGAGAGGAACCGCTCGCCTTTCGGGGACGTCGAAAAAATCATCTCCCATGAAAAGAAGAAATCACACCTCTATGGAGGGATGACGGTAAAAGGACCGGTACAATCGTCGGTTCCGGACCACGATACGCAGCAACTCTCTTTATTTTAACAAACGGCAAATAACCGCCGCCAGCAAAGGCATGCTCGAGGTATGCAGGTGAGGCGCTTATTGTCTTTGTGTGTTAGGCATCTGTAAAAAACCCCTCCCAACCCAAGGAACCATCGGCTCTGCCGGAGGAATAAGACGGCACCTTGGAATGCAACGCATTCTTTTTTTCGTGGGCTGCAGGGGCATGCCATGGCGTGCCCCTGCATAGACGGTGGTAGTCGACTCACCCGCGGCTTTTTGGAGGATCTTCCGCTTAACCGGTATGGGCTTAAAAGGTATCAACCTTGCCATTTTCGTCGGTATGACCGGTCTGCAAATCTGAATGTTCTTCGAAACGTTCCTGTTCCAGCCATCCGTGTCTGCGGGTGAATTCGAGCTCTTTACGAAACGCGAATTCCGGATTGTTCAGCAAAAAACGGCTGATACGTTCCCGCATTTTATCATCTATTCCGACAAGCAGCCGGTGATGTGCCGACAGTGTGGCGAGATCGCAGCGCCACAGCCTCAACGGTGCGATGGTATGGAGCATCCAGGCGATCTGAAGTCCGGAAAGATCGGTATCTCCCCAGTGATATCTAGCCCTGCTGGGATAGCGATATGCCAGCATCCCATAAAATCTGCAAACGGCGCTGTTGGGAAAACCCCGGGTATAGATCAGTATCCCGGAAAAGTTACCCCGTACCAGATTCGCGAACGGACTCTCGTTTTCACAGGTATGGATGTCGTAATCGTCAGGGATTGAAATATCGGTGGCGGTATCGATATTTTCCAGAGAGAGCAATGCAGGCTCACCCTGTTCCCACATCTTCAGCACATGGTCGACCCGTTTTCCGTTCTTTTCAAATACAATAGGTCCGAAAACAGTTACGGCGACACAGCAACGGTTTTCCACCACGCCGTGACGTTCGAGCGAATGCTTTCGCATGGTTTTGAGGTAAGCGTCATCGACCGTACCATCATGCACACAGATACCGGTGTCACAGCGGACCAGCATATCCGCGATCAATGTGATCAGTGTCCCACCACGCAATCGTTTACTATCGCCGCAAAACCGTGCCCCGAGGTCCGATACGGTGAGTGCATCGGTATTATGAAGCAGAAAGGAGGCTGTTTCTCCGGCCTGGATCCATCGATCGAGCTGTTCCTGCACGGTACAACCGCTTTGTCGCGACTCCCACAGGACAGGCGCCAGATCTTCTAAGGCGGGAAACATGAGTTTCCATTTGTCGATGGCCAGGCGGAACTCCTCATCCCGGTTTTCCGGCGTCTTCTTTTT
>CAZGVZ010000062.1:8362-11796 GCA_964529145.1 uncultured Fibrobacteraceae bacterium
TGCCGCGGTAATCCAACGGACTTTTTCCTCTTCGGTCCAGCCGGAAAACAGTTTGCCCGTGATAAGCCTCACCGAGCCTGAAACGGACATGTGGAGCGCTCCCGGCCCGAACATCTCCAGCAGCTCCGGCGCGATCGACGAAGCATGCGGGCACAGCGTCAATCTGTCCGGAACGCGACCGTATTTTTTCCAGGCTGTACAGAGCAGTTCCAGATAAGTACCACAGCCGGGATATGTGCCAAGACAATGGCTGAAATGGGTCGTGTAATTCAAGGTGATCATGATCCGCCGGAAGAGCTGTCCAGCTCCTCACCGAATTCAACGGCGGTTTCCTCATTTTCCGGTTCGTCGAAAAGACTTACCTGTTTTTCCGCAGGATTGTCCCAGTGGAACGGATAGAGGTGGACATCATAGGCGGTATCCTTGACAACGAGGACCGTTGTAGAACGGGGTACCTCCCTGCGCACCCCGTCCTGATCGGGAGATGCGACCAGAAGCTGCAGGCCGATATCGCTCGCGAACCCGAGCAGCTGATCCCTCCGGCCCGCATCTATTCCGTAGAATGCCTCGTCGAACAGCAGCGAACAGAGTTTGACCGCATTGCCTTTGAACAGAAAATGAGCGATAGTCAATATGGTCAGGTAATTGGGTACGGCCTGTTCCCCTCCCGATCCGACGCTTCGGGTACGGCGGTCGATGATTATCCCCTCGTCATCGGTCGTGAACATCCGTAAATGGTAGGTGTACCAGTTACGGTAATCGAGTATCGGCGGTATCGACTCGATTTCCGAATTGGTGATCTCGTCACGATGATCCTCGATGAACTGGCGTAAAGCCTCCTCGCTGCCGCTCGAAAACGGATTGAATTTCCGCACCGCGTCGATAAACGGCTCGAACTGTTCCTCTTTTTTGAGTTCGAGGCGGTACCGTGTAGTGCCGAACGTCCGGAGTGCGAGAAGATCGTTTATCTTGCGCACCATCTGCTCCAGACGTGAAAGATGGCGGGCGAAAAAAGTGACCATCTCGTTGACGATGATTTTCTTGAAAAGTTCGGCTGTTTTTTCGTTGATCACCTGGCGCTGTTCATCGATGGCGGCACGTTCCGATGCTGTCAATTCGAAGATCTGCCTGTCCCGCCGGTCGGTAAGCAGATTGTCGCCTTCATTGAAGGAGAAGCCGTAGAGCGCGCCGAACACCGGATCCCTGAGTTTTTCGTTCAGGGCGCCGATGGCTGCGGATTCCCTGCGCCGCGCTTCCTGGATGGCGCTTTCGACGCTCTCCTCGTTTTTGAAGGCCGCACCCTGTTTCGTCCGGAGAATATAATACGGTATATCGGTAATGTCGGGTGAAAGCATCAATCTGAGGTTACTCTCGATGATAAATAACCGTTCTCCGCACTTTTTGTCCCTGTGCTCACAGGCAGTGCGCTCGGTTTTACGGGCTTCCTGGCCGCTCTGCAGTGCGCCTTCTTCACGGTCAAGACCCCGGCGGGTATCGTCACACTGCCGCAGTTCATCGTCGAGAACTCCTATGCGCCTTTCGAGATCTTCAAGACCTTCACGTTGTATCAGTTCCAGAAGCGTTTCGTGACGCGTCGTGAGCCGGCCGTGTTCATTGCCGCATTCGTCATATCGGAGCTGATCCTGCCGGCATGCTTCTCCCCTGAAAGAGTATTCCTGTACCGCGCGTTCGAAGTTTCCCGAAAAGACAGTGCAGGACCGGAAAGACGAAACCAGGTTTTCCCGTATGGATTCCGCCTTACCGATCGAGCGATTGCCGGCTTCGATCTTCCCCCGCAGCTGGGTACACTCCTTTTCGAGCCCCTCGATCATGCAGCCGAGTTCACCGATGCGCAGCTCGAATGCCCGCCTGCGTTCCTCCTGCCCTATCCATCTGGAACGTTCACCGGAAAGCCGTCGCCGGTGAGCACGGAAAGAAAGAATGGCGTCCTCCACGGAAGGGGAGTCGCGCGAGATCATTTCCTCCGCCAGCGCGATGACCGCTTTTGGGTTACTGAGACGAAGATCAAAAGCGGTTCGTATCCAGCCTGGTATTTCAACGGACGGTTCTCCGGCCCGCAGTATCCTGATTCCCGGACCTGTAGAAAATACGATTTTCGACGCCTGTTCGTAATCTTTCTCCGGCACCAATATGACCGAGAGTACCTCGGTCCCGATACACTCCTCGATGGATGAACGGGCATCGGCATCGATCTGCCCGTTCCATTCGAGCTGTTCGTACAGGAGGTGCCCCGCGATTCCGGCCATATTCAGGGCGTCAAGCGCTTCGCGGAGCCCCGCGATTCCCGGCCTGATGATCTCGGTCCTGAGCAGGGATTCACGCTCGTCGACATGCTCGTCACGTCGCGCCCCGGCCCGCCCGAGGCTGTCCTCCAGCCGGTCTCTTTCACGGTGAAGCGTCCTGATGCGCTCTTCAACTCCGGCGATGATATCGTCGACGCCCAACGGTTCGAGCGCTTCGGCCACATCCGGGGATTCCGCGGCGGACCTGAATTGTGCGATACGCCCGGGACAGATCTGCGAGGCGTATTCAGATGCGGCGTCGATCGCCTCACACACCACTGCGATCGCGGCAACCAGATCGTTCCTCAGTGCGTCACGACGCGTGCGTGCCGATTCAGCGGCAGCGGTCGATTCGGCCAACTGCCGGCCGAGCGACTCGAGTTTATTTGAACAGGAGACAATGTCCTGTTTCAGATCCTTTTCCTGACGGACAAGACCGGCTCCGTCGGTGCTGCGCAGATCATCGATCCTCCGCTGCAACGCCACACGCTCCTGTTCGCACGATGCGATCTTCCCGCAGATTTCGGCGAGTTTTTTATTCGTGGCCTCCCGCTCGTCGTTGATGGCGCCTATCCGTTCGGCGATGGTATTTCGCTCGAAGTACACTTTCAGCCATTCGTAACGGGCGATGTTCTCCCGCTGGTCCCCGACGGTTTTCACCTGAGTTTCAAGACCCGCGAGATATTCGAGCTTCTTCTCCATATCCTCGAGCAGCGTGGTCGATTCATCCAGTGTCTTGAGCGAATCGATGATGCGGTCGAAAAGATCCGTTTTCGGTTCGGGAAGTAAAGCCTTGAAAAGCTCATGATAATCCGAGGCTGAAGACGCGATCTCACGGTAAGCTTTCCCCAGGGAAAGGAACCGGCATGTTTCCGCGAATATTTCCTCATTATTGAATACCCTCCGGGCAAGCTCCTTTTCATAGGCGCCGATAGTGTAAAAGGCGCCTTTCGGCAGCAACGCATCCCGCATCTCCCGCTGCTGGGTCACACGGGTACTGCCGTTTTCTTCCGTACACCAGGGAACACTTTCCAGCGGTGATGAAATGATTATTCCCCACCGCTGGATGCGCTCATCCATGGAATATGCAGAAAGTCCGATACCGATGGTAAGCACGGAATCCTGCTCATC
>CAZGVZ010000063.1:0-7631 GCA_964529145.1 uncultured Fibrobacteraceae bacterium
CTCGATAGGACCGGGTTCCGGTTAGGTTAATGCAAGCCATTTCGATTGGGCGACAAGGTACACAGCCGTGAACTTGAGTGCTCGGAACTGGCCGGTAGAGGATCGTCCGGACAGGTACGGGAGGGGAAGGTTTCGGCATGGTGTGAATGCGACGATAACCGATGTATGCCATACTTTGTCGTCTGCGCCCGGTTCATTAATGTACATCTTCTGAATAGTCCGGAGCGTCCGGAGAGCACAAAAGACGCGAGCTCTTCCGAAAAACATCACCAGGGGAAAAATCTGCTGCGCCGGCATGGCCGGAACCGGCATCGTGCCGGAGCTTGATCTCTGCAAAAACATCCGCTCATTTGTCATATGGTCGACGGATGTCGATCCCAAGGCGTACGCTCCAGTTGACGAAAAAGGATTGATATGGCACGAAAGAGAGTTGCGCCGGGTCTCGTAGTCGATTGCATGGTACTTCAGCCCGGCCAGGACTCCATCGACCCGGCCAAAGCCATTGAGTCCGGCAAAGCGGTAAACGAAGACAAGGCGTCCTTCAGCCGGAATTCCGTTCGCAGTCGCAGAAGCGGGAGAAAGATCGATGGTCCACTATCCGGGCATACCGGCGAGAGCGGGGCAATCTTGAAGGAATTGTTGATATCTTGCGGGGATATTGTATTCAGGACCGGTCCGGACGGTAAGGAGTTCCGGGAGATCGATGGGAAAAAAATACCCGATGAAAAGAGTTCCCTGTCCTTTGAATCGGTCCATCCCGAAGACCATGACAGCGTATTCTCCTCAATTGGCGAGGCGGCGAGAAGGACCGTTCCGTACAGAATCGAATACCGGTTCATCCGCAACGACGGATCCGTCGGATGGGCGGTTTCACACGCGGTACCCGTAATGGATGACAAGGGGAAAATCACCGGGTGGTTCGGCTCGGCGACCGACATCACAAAATACAAAACCGCAGAAGAAAACCTTCTTCGCATTGCACGGAGCGATCGGCAGATCAAGGAAATCCTCAATCGTATCGGGGATCATTTTTACGTGCTCGACCGCGACTGGAATTTCGTGTACGCCAACCTGGAGTTCACGTCGAAATTCGGCAATACGCCTGATGATTTCATAGGGAAAGACATCCGGACGATTTTTCCTCGCCAACAGGGAACCGATTTCGAGCGAAACATCAGGGAGGCCATGGAGAAGAGGGAAACACGACGGTTCGAGACTGCCGAAAGGCATGTCTGCTACAGCATTTCCGTCTTTCCGTGCATGGAAGGAGTCGCCGTGCTCGAGACTGATATTACCGAACGTAAAAGGAACGAACGGGAACTCGCGAAGACGAGGGAACAGCTCGAGACTGTCCATCACCGGCTAGAAGCGGTGCTTGATGCGACTCCTTCAGCGATCGTTCTTGTGGATGCACGGCAAAAACTCTCCTATATCAATGAACGGGCAATGGAACTGTACGGGTTCGACTATCGTGGAACCGATCTGAACGAGCACGCAAGTGCCATATGCGCTCTCAAACCGGACGGTTTGCCCTTTCCTATCGAGGAGATGCCGGTCAGCCTTTCCTTTATGTCAGGAAAAAGGATCTTCAATGTGGAAATGATCATCAGGAGATATGACGGAAGCCGGATACCGATACTTGTAAGTTCGGCGCCGCTATTCGACGAGAAAGGGATTGTGGAACTGGTGATCATGGTATTCGATGAAATCACAAGACAGGTCGAATCCAGACGTCGTCTCCAGGAGCTTGTTACGGTTTCGCAACGTCAGGCGGCGGAGCTCAATGCGGCGAACAAGGAACTCGAAGCCTTTTCCTACTCGATCTCGCACGAGATCCGCGATCCTCTCAACCGGATAGGCATTATGACTCAGGGGCTCGATATTCTTTACGGAAGATCCTTGAATGAGAAGGGGAGGGAGTGCCTCGCCCATATTCAAAAAGGAGTCTTCAGGATGGGAGAAGTGATCTCGGATATGCTGAAACTGTCTTGCATTTCCAGACAGCAACTCAAGAGGGAGAGGGCGGATCTGGGAGCTATAGCTGCGGAGATCGCGGAGGATTTGAGAAAGGGATCACCCGGCCGGCATGCCGATATCATGATTCAGGAGGGTCTGCAGGCCGAAGCCGATATCGCACTGCTCGTGCTCGCCATGGACAATCTCTTGCGAAACGCATGGAAATATACCTCGAAATGCGCGCATGCGATCATAGAGGTAGGGGCCACCGAGGTGCAGGGTGCGAAGGCTTTTTTTGTCAGGGATAACGGCACAGGGTTCGATATGAAGGATTCCGAGCGGATCTTCTCCGCATTTCAGAGGGCCCATTCTCCCAAGGAGTATGAGGGAACCGGGATAGGGCTATCGATCGTGAAGCGTATCGTGGAAAAGCATGGCGGAAAAATCTGGGCGGAGTCGGAGCACGGAAAAGGTGCGTGCTTCCATTTTACCCTGTCGTGACCGGTTCATGGATGACGATCAGCTCTTCTTTCTCGCGACGCAGAAGAGGTATCCTACATATTTAAACGCTTCCAGCCGATAAAACACATCAATTTCACGATGCAGCGCCATTTTCATTCGTGTATCCGAGAAAATACCCTTCCGGTCTTCAAGATGACGCGCCATGTGCGCATAGTAGTTGTCCCAGCCGCTGGGTGGGACAAGGCTCATGAAATGGACCTCCATGTCCTCATCGGTAATGAGTTTGCGGTAAGAGTGTTCCGACTCGTACCGGTAGACAGGGTCCTCATATATGGTACGGATCTCTTCGGGAACCGATGAAGCGATGATGATGAGATCCGAAAAAGCGAACCAGCCCCTGGGGAGCAGCCATTCGCGAGCCAGAACAAGCCCCCTTTTTCTGCCGATATACGAGAGGACTCCGCCTTCCGCCAGTGCCAGTTCGAAGGGGGATTCCGTGTAATCGGCTGCCAGGAGGTCGGCCGACTGGAAGTCTATGAGGTGGCTTACACCGCGCTCCTCTGAGGTACGTCGACCAAATATGATATTCTCCGGGTTGCCGTCGATTGCCACAACGCGGCATCTGAACTCGGTCGCGAGATTGCAGGCCGCTTCGCCGTACCCGCATCCCATATCGAGGACACGGCTCGAAGGATTGATGCCCGCGAACCTGGCCGCCGCAAAGGTGAACTCCCTGCCTGCAGGAGAGGTGTAGGTGGATAATGAATCCGTAACCATGGTAATCGAAATAATTTTATCTGACTTTCAGGAACAGGACAAGGCCGAATACAAGCAGCAGTACTGAAATGATATGGAAACGCCACATGATTTTCGACTTGATTTCGAACGGCCCGGCATACTTGCCGCTCCGTTGCATAGTGATCTGGAAATGATGATGTATAGGTGCCATCAGAAAAAATCTTTTCCGGGTAAGCTTGAAATAACCGATTTGAATCACTACCGAAACGAATTCGAGTAAAAAAATGAATGCGACTATCGGCAGGAAAAAACCGGTTTTGGTAAACACGAACAATATTCCGATCAGTCCTCCGAGCCCGACCGAACCGCTGTCCCCCATGATGATCGCCGAGGGTGGGGAGTTGAACCATAAGTAAGCGAGAAGCGTGCCGATAACTGCGCCGATCAGGGGCAGCAGTTCCTGAAGTCCGATGAGATGGGGTATAAGCAAATAATTGCTCCAGGTACTGTTGCTTGAAACAAAGGAGATCACTCCGGCGAAGAGCAGGCAGGTGATCGAGGGAACTGTCGCGAGCGTATCGATTCCGTCGGTGAAATTCACTCCGTTAGCCAGTACCGCGATGGTCATGGTCATCAAAGGAATGAACAGCCATGCGGGCAGGTAGGGAAATACCTTCTCGATGCTGAAAAACGGGATGTTGATCGTTCCATTTATGTTGGGAATGTATTCATAGGCGAGAAAAGCGACGACCAGTGAAATGATGAGGTACAGCGAGAGACGGAGGGTTGATGAAATACCGTCTGATTTGTACTGATAATCCTGTTTGGAAAGCGTGCCGTTGAGGACTCTTCTCTTGTTCACGACTTTCGCGATGTCGTCAACCGCGCCTATTATGCTGAAAAAGACATAGATTACCAGACCTGAAACGACATAAGAATTGAATCTCACCGAGACCAGTGCGGTGATGAAGACAATCATCATGAAAAGAATTCCGGCGGGCATTACCGGTTCTGCGAGACGATTTTTCGTCTGAAATTCGGAACTCATGTGAAACCGCCGTAAGAAGCCGATGTAGGGAGGAATGAGCAGCATTGCCAATCCGAAGGATATGACCGTGGCGAGTCCTGTGCAAAAAAGTCTGCTGTTCAGTACATAAAGCGAGGTGTGCCGGTAGATGAATTCGATAAGCATGCAGTACGTCCACTCCAATCAATGCAATCTGAAATAAATAAGGATAAAATGAAATCCAATTGCCCGGGAATAGTCGGGATGTTCCGGTTTCATGAGGAGCACGATCGAAGGCAGAAGGGGGGCCGGCTAATGTTTCTTCCGAAGATGCTCGACATGGTCTGGGCCGTTCCACTGGTTCCGGTCTATGGACAGTCGTTGTAAAAATATCATTTTATTAGAGGAATATGGTGAGTTTCAACCGTATCGAAATTGCACGGTACTATTTTTATACCATAATCGGACGAGTAATTCACGAGGTGATGTATGGCGGGCAGCTACGAACCGGTTATTCCGCCGGCCGTGAAGCGGGTCGCATTCAGGGATCGTCCAATAGAGGTTATAGCCTGATTCATCCATGTTGAGGTGCACCCGGTGAAGCAGGGCTGAAATATTCACAGAACTTGATTCATTACAAAAAAGGAACTGTCCATGGGAGATCCGGTAATGCTAGACGGAAAAACGCTTTCGAAGCAGGTCGAAGAGTCGATAGCGGCAAGAGTCGAAAAGTTCAAAGCGCGCCATCAAGGTAAAGTGCCGCTTCTGGCGACCGTGCTTGTCGGAGACGACCCGGCTTCTGTCACATATGTCAAGATGAAGAGAAATGCCTGCGGCAGAGTGGGGATGGGCTCGAAACGGATCGAGATGCCCTGGTCCACCACGACGGAAGAGTTGCTTTTCCGGCTGCGATCCCTCAATGAGGATGAGGAGGTGTACGGAATCCTTCTCCAGCATCCGGTACCCGGGCATATCGATGAAAGGGCGGCATTTGACGCAATTTCGGTCGACAAAGACGTGGATGGAGTCACTTGTCTTGGATTCGGCAGAATGGCTATGGGAGAACCCGCCTTCGGAAGCGCGACGCCTGCCGGTATAATGCGGCTTCTCGATCATTACGGAATCGATATCAGCGGCAAAAGAGCGGTAGTGGTCGGCAGGAGCCCAATTCTAGGCAAACCGATCGCGCTTATGCTGCTAAACCGGAATGCCACGGTTACGATATGTCATTCGAAAACCGCCGGTCTCCCCTCGATAGTGGCGGAAGCGGATATTGTGATCGGAGCGGCAGGCAAGCCGAATTTCATCAAGGGTGAATGGATAAAGGAAGGGGCGGTGATCGTCGATGCGGGCTATCATCCAGGTCCAACGGGTGATGTGGACCTTGAATCAGCGATACCACGATGCAGTGCGTATACTCCGGTTCCGGGCGGCGTGGGCCCCATGACCATCGTGACTCTTATCGAACAGACAATGAAGGCGGCAGAGATTCGGGGGTAATCCGGCATGGTCCGGAAAGATATGACAAAGGAAAACCCTGTGTGGCCTGAACTTCAGTTCAGGTTTTCTTGATCGTGATGAAATGAGATCAGGTTTTCCGGCACATGAAGATCTCTTCCCCATTTTCAAGTGCATGATATTTCATGGTCCGACCGTCCAATGCAGGCCGGATGTCGATACATTCGACCGAAAAACCCGAGCCTTCGAGTCGGGCCATAATATCCTTCCCGTATATTCTCACATGGTCCTGTGCACCAAAGAGCTTCTGTCTGAGTTCGGGCGTGCTACCCGCGGTGTCCTCCCTCGTCGTTTCGCTCCCGGTATCCACCGGAGCCATAATGACGGCTCGTCCGGCAGGTTTAAGGACACGGCGCATTTCCATGAGCGCTTTCTTGTCATCGGGTATGTGCTCTAGGACATGACTGCAGATGATAAAATCGAATGAATTATCCCTGAAAATCAGGCTGGTGATGTCCGTATGGATTTCGGCAAGAGGGGAGGCAATATCGGCGCTCGTATAGTTTATGTTTTTCAGCTTTTTAAATGCCCTGTAGAGACAATATTCGGGAGCGAGGTGGAGAAGCGTGCACTCCCGGGAAAAAAGGAAACCGTCTCGTTTCAGGTAAAGCCAGAGAAACCGGTGTCGCTCGAGAGAGTCACAGAAGGGACAGCGGGAATTTGGACGACGGTCATTCCCCCCCGGAATGAAATGACGGAATCTTCCACCGCAGACCGGGCATTGGACCGCATCGCCCCGATACCTCAGGGATCGCAGTGAATTATGGAAGAACCGCGTGAAAATCGTGATCCTGTGCATCGTTCCTGGTGAACCGGTCTTCATGATTCATCCATCCACGGCCCCCGTTCCGGAATCGGAAAAAAAGGCGGTGTCTTAAAGGGTCCATCTAAAATACTTTTATGGATCATTCCAACTCTCTGTTCGAAGGCGCGGGATACCTGATAAAAATAGTTGTGCCGGTTCAGAATGAAAATACCGGTTTCTTCAGATGAACGGCGAATTATCGCCCTTATGAAACTTGAAATTGCGGCGAAAACCCCAAAAACCACAATTTTTCGTTCGGGATGACCGCTCGTAACGGCCTTATGTCAACCTACAGTTCCAACTTTTGATTCCACGGATCCCGATATCTTCGATATACTGTGGCTTACCGGGCTCATATGCCTTCGTCATCTTCCAGAGTTTTGGGCGACGAAAGGGACGGTTATGCCGGTGGATAAAGCAAACATGGAATGTAGTGTATTCCCCTGGATTTCACAGAGTTGACCTGCTCCGGACAAGCCATCTCCCTATGGCGATGGTGGCTGATTTTTGGCTGTCGGCAAATGACGAACAGATGTTCGTCTTTTGGCTGCTTATCTGTAATATATTCACCTTGACGAAATGGTCGCAGGAGGAAATCATGTTCAATAGATGTCCTTTTCGTAACATTGGTGACCTCTCGTGTGCCCTGGACTGTGATATCTGTGATCCAGGCAGGCACCTCTCCAGTCACCGCAATCCCAATTCCTTGAGCTTTCTCGACAGGTTCGATTGCGCCATGCCGATCGAAGCCGCGGCGGCCGTGACGTTGCCCGCGGCTTTTCCGAGGACTGCCGTGAAATAATCGATTTCAAAGCGTTCCCGAGCAGTACGGTAATCGAGATTTTCATATCTTTGTTCCGGTATCCGAAGTTGCGAATTTCCTGCCCGCATTACCGAAGCGATGGAATCCCGGCCGATGACTTCACGATCCGAAAACACCGCCGATCTGGTAACAATATGGCGAAGTTCACGGACATTTCCGGGATATGAGAGCGTCTGCAGGTACTCGAGAGCGTTCTCGTCGAACGTCTTCCGACAACCGATCTCCGCGCAGGTTTTTTCGAGAAAGGCCTCGGCGATCATAGGGATATCTTCTGTACGATCGCAAAGGGGGGGGACGGTGAGTATGAAGGCGCAGAGACGGTA
>CAZGVZ010000063.1:7641-11692 GCA_964529145.1 uncultured Fibrobacteraceae bacterium
TTCCTCGACCATCCGGGCCAGGTCCTTATGGGTCGCGACAATGATGCGGACATCGATGGTTACCGGTTGTGTTCCCCCCAGGCGGATCAGCGATCCGGTTTCGATGACTCTGAGCAGTTTCGCCTGTATCCTGAGATCGCACTCCGCGATTTCGTCAAGAAAGAGTGTACCTCCGTGAGCTTTCTCCAGGCAACCGATCCGTTGCCGGTCGGCTCCTGTAAAGGCGCCTTTCTCATGGCCGAAGAGTTCATCTTCGGCCAGGGTGAGCGGCAGAGAGGCGGCGTTGGTGGCGATGAAAGGTCCTTCACGTCTCCTGCCTTCGTCATGCAGCGCGTATGCCACCAGTTCCTTTCCCGAACCCGAAGGGCCGGTAATGACTACCGGCTCGGCCATCGAGGCCAGAAGTCCCGCCTGACGGAACAACTGTTTCATGATCTCGGACCGGTAAAGAGGACGCGGGTGAAGGGTCCGTTCCTGCTCTAGAATGCGATTTTTCAGCCGCACGGCCTCGAGTGCGTTGCGGACGCACGCACGCACCTGTACGAGCCGGAGCGGTTTTTCCATGAACTCGTGAGCGCCAAGCTTGAATGCCTTCGCGGTGAGTGCAACGGTGCCGTGACCGCTGATCATAATTACGGGTAAAGAGGGACGCAATGCCCTGATCTCACGCAGGAGATCGATTCCATTGTCGCCTCCGAGTTTGATGTCGAGCATTACAAGGTCAATATCACCTGAGAGACCGGAGCGCGCTTCGGAAGCGCTGCCGGCGCAAAGTACGCGGTATCCATCCTCCTCGAGGATTTCGAGCAGGCTTTCACGAATGGCTTTCTCGTCATCAACGATCAGGATTCGCATCGAATGCATTCAGGCAGACTCCGGGACGGTTGTTGATGGGAAGTAAAGTGTGACCTTCACGCCGTCATTTCTGGTGGACGTCAAAGAAATCGACCCGTGGAGCGTCTCGACGAGTTTTTTTACGACCGGCAAACCCAGCCCGCTTCCGTTTTTCTTCAGTGTGAAATAGGGAAGCCAGACCCTGTCGAGGTCGGCGGGATCGATTCCCGATCCGTTGTCGCGGATGGCGACCACCACCTCCGCACCCTGGGTAATGATGTCAACGGTCACCAGATCCGCTCCCGCTTCGAGTGAATTTTTCCAGAGATTGAGGAATATCTGATGGAGCAGATACGGATCCGACCGGAGCATCGCGTCGCCTGTGACAACAGTCCGGATTTTCCGCGCCATGTCTTCGGTTACAGATCGCACGAACGTGGAGAGCTCGACTTCTGATAGGTTCACTTCCTGTTCCCGGGAGAAGCTGCGGAACTGGTCAACCAGCCGCTCCAGCATGTCTACCTGCTGGTTTATCCGTGCTGTGAACTTCAGGAGCTCCTCGTTCGATACTGGTTGTCCGTTCTCCATTCGTTCCTGGATCCGGTCGAGGGTCAGGCGTATCGGGGTAAGGGGGTTTTTTATTTCGTGAGCCATGATGCGGGCGATATCCTTCCATGCCGCTTCCATTCCCTGAAGGTGTGCCTTCTCCCGCAGCGCCAGGAGCTCCTCTTGTAAATTGATCACGGCCAGTTCCACTTTGCCGAGAGCTCCGCCCGACGTATGCCCTATTTGTGCGATGCCTCCCCTGCCGATTATCTCCACCGCCAAGGCGAGGTGTTTGAGCGGACGGGTCAGTCTTTTGAGTACCCATAACGCGAGCAACAGGAAAAAGATGAAGAGACCCAAAGAGAGCGACAGCAGCAGTCTTTGCTGCTCTGCTACTATTATGGGAATCAGGACGCGAGTCTGCCTGTAGCGTTCCAGATGCTCCTTGAGTATCCCGCGCCTGATCCCGTCCGAAGCAGACAGTTCTTTACGCAATGTTTTTTCCAGGCGCGGATCTATGCTCTGTTCCATGGTTTCCGAAAGGCGCGCGATGAAATAGCGCTGCACCGGCCATGCGAACGCTATGAACAGCACTGCGGCGAGAAGCAGTATTTTCCATTCCAGCTCGAGCCTGCGAAAAAAGGGCATATTGGTTACCTTTTCAATTCTTTCGCGAAGATTCGCCTGGAAAATTTGCGGCATCCGCAGATATCGGTGAGATCGATGCTTCGATTCATCTGACTTACCCTGCTCGGAAGCAGCACCGCCTCGATGTGATACCAGGACGCGGTACCGGAAAAATAGCGCGTGACCCGTTGATAATCACGGACTATCCGGAAAATCTGGCGGTACTCTTTCGAAACACGGACGCTGTCGCTCCGGGGGGTTGACAGAGAATCGGTGAAAAGATAGGTGTACTCGCTTACATCGCAGCACAGAGTCCTTATTGACATGACCGTGTCTCCGGCATCACTGTATGACAGGATTCTGAACCGCATCGGAATTCCCGCGTCGATCAGATCGCTCATCCGTTCGTTCCAGTCGAACGGAATGACACACTCGACTACCGAACGGGACGACTCCTCCCTGACGGAGCTGACCCTTATTTCTCCCTGATCGCCGGCAGGTGAGAGCCAGTGCGCAAAGAACATGAAAAAACCGAGAAAGCCGTCAGCGAAGTTTTCAAGCATTCCCCGTTTATCCTATGTTACCCAGGATGATCCTGAAACTGAAACCGGGATTGATGGTAAAGAAACCGGTAGTGAGGCTCCTGTGGTTCGCTGCCTCAAAACCGGAAGGTGAAAACAGAAGGGGTATCGAACAGTTGATTCCGAAATGAAACCAGCTTATCATTGTCCAGGTGAAACCTCCATGCAATTCAAGGAGGGCGGACGAAGCCTCGTACTCTTGAACGGCGAGTTCGATTTCCATGGCGGATGCGCCGGTTTTATGAAGTCGAAGTTCAGTGTTACCGCCTCCTACCAGGCCTCCCAGAAACCAGTTCAGGGAGCCGCTGACCACAGACTTCTCCAGGAGCAATCCCCCGAACGAGGTGGATATTTCACATGCATAGGTGGTGCCGTCATTCCTTGTGGAAAGGGTCTTTGACCCGCCATGGAAACTGCCTCCGATACGAAAACCGTTTCCGAGCGCGCCGTATCCGGTCAATCCCATGAGAAAGAAATTTTCGAAATGAGGGTTTACAGGAAAGCCGATTTTGTAAAATTCCGATCCCTGAGAGGAACTCAGGTATTCAAGCACGTCTTTGACGGGATTGATACCGACCGCATGAATCGCAGGAACGGGTCCGATGCCTCCTCCGTATCCGCGCTCACGCCCCCCTCTCCTTCTGCCCCTGAGTGTCTGCAAAAAGGCCTGTACCCCTTCCCTGGAGATGAACTGGACCGTATCCTTCTCCCTGTTGAATTCCATTGCGCTCTGCGGTCCAGATTCGATATCGGCAATGTTCGCATTGGAGTTCGGTGGATTGGCGGCTTCTGAAGACGATACCGTGTTGCGGAGAGAATCGGCCCGAAGCCTCAATTGGGATGCCTCTCTTCTGAGATTCCGGATCCGGCTGGCCAGCGAATCGGTCTTCACCGGAGGAGAACCCCCGGTGGAGGAGCCGTTGTATCCTCTCGTTGAGTGAATGGGGCAAAGTATCAATAAAGATGCGAAGATCACGAGCCGAAACCGGTCTGGTAGCCCGGTCCGGGAATCGTGCTTGTCTGAGTGTTTCACGACGAACCTCTTCTGCGAACGTGCACTTATTGCATCTGTAATCGGCCGGCTGCCCGCCTTCCTTTGCGGATCAACCCAGATTGCCGAACATGAGCGTGATCCGGAAACCAGGGTTGATCGAAAAGAAATCGTCTGCATAGGCGTTGAATTTGTCGATAGACATGAAAACCGGTAGTGAAATGCTCGCGCCTACGTGGAAAAAGTACAGGAAGGAGTAACTGAATCCCGCATGAGGTTCCATCAGGAAGAAAACCGCCTTCTCGCCCCGTTCCAATTCGAATTCCCAGTCATTGATTTCGATGAAATCGCTCTCGAAAACTGAAACGGACATGCTTCCCCCGCCCAACATGCCCCCAGCGGTCAGGTTCCACTTTCCCGATACCCTTGTTTTCTCGATCAAGAAGCCGCCGTATCCGATCCTGGTGCTTAG
>CAZGVZ010000064.1:0-11639 GCA_964529145.1 uncultured Fibrobacteraceae bacterium
CCGTGCCCTGCATGAATGTGATCAATGGCGGAGCCCATGCCGATAATAACGTCGATTTTCAGGAATTCATGATCGCACCTCACGGAGCCTCCGATTTCACGACAGCGATTCGCATGGGAGCCGAGACTTTCCACGCGCTCAAAAAAGTGCTCAAGGAGAAGGGTTACTCCACCGCGGTCGGTGATGAAGGCGGTTTCGCGCCCAATCTCAAATCGAACGAGGAAGCCATCGAAACGATAATCAAGGCGATCGAGGCCGCGGGCTACAAACCCGGAGTCGATATTTCGATCTGCCTCGATCCTGCGACAAGCGAGATGTGGGAAAACGGGCTTTACGTATTCAAAAAATCGACCGGGGCGAAGAAGAACCCGGAAGAGATGGTCCAGCACTGGGTCGATTGGGTCGGCAAATATCCGATCGTTTCCATCGAAGACGGAATGGGAGAAACGGATCAGGCGGGGTGGAAACTGCTCACCGAGAAGCTGGGCAAGAAAATCGAACTCATCGGTGACGACTTGTTCTGCACCAATCCTTCGATACTCGCGGAAGGGATAAGGAACGGTGTCGCCAACTCGATCCTTGTAAAGGTGAACCAGATCGGTTCTCTGACCGAAACGCTGGATGCGATCGAACTCGCCGGCAGGCATGCGTACGGTTACATGATTTCGCACCGCAGCGGTGAAACAGAAGACACGACGATCGCCGATCTGGCGGTGGCGACCGCTGCAGGCAAGATCAAGACCGGCTCCGCTAGCCGCAGTGAGCGGATAGCGAAATTCAACCGTTTGATCGCCATAGAGGACGAACTCGGTTCTTCGGCCCGTTATGCGGGAAAGAAGGCGTTCAAGAACGCTTGAGCCCCGTCCATGGGAATGCGTCTCTGCTGCCGGACCCGCGAACAGTGCGGGTCCGGCCTGTCCGGCGGCCCACGAAGCCGGTTTCGGACCGGTGGTCCCGAAAAGAACCTTGAACCTGCCCCTCGTTCTTCTTCCTTATGCTCCCGTTCCATCACACGTGTTGCATTCTTTTCATCGTAACGATATATTTTGAGGTTCAGGGGAGATCCTTCGCGGTGCGGGAAGCGGTGCGGGAACGTATGCCCTCCATGTAAACCGATTCCCTGCGGAGGGCGCCCCGTGAAAAGAAGAGCGCCCGAAAGTTTGTGTTTGGGCAGCCCCCCTGCATCCGGAGTATCTCGGAAAGTGCAGGCCGGTAGGGCGCAACGGGTGTTTGTCCATCTCAAGAGGACTCCAGAATGGCTGCAGGACTACCGCATTCAGTATTTATTTTCGTTATTTTTCCGCTGTTTTCACTCCTGTGCACCTGCGACCGCTTTACCAGGGTGGTGGCTCCCTTCATAATTACCGAAGAGCAGGAAAAAACCCTGGGCGACCGGTTCAAGAGCGAAATAATTAACGACAAGACAGGATCCTATTCAGTATTCAAAGGCGATGAAAGGGTTTCGCGTTATGTCGATTCCCTCGGGCAGAAGCTCGCCGCGGTGCAGAACGACCGGGATGGGCTGCCGTTCACCTTCACCGTTCTCGAAGACACCACCGTCAACGCATTCGCCATACCTGGCGGACACGTGTTTGTCAATACGGGTCTTTTAAGGGCCGCGGACAACGGAGCGGAGGTCGCGGGCGTGATCGCGCATGAAATCGGCCATATCTCCAAATATCATGGCCGGGACCTGCTCGTCCGGCAGACCGCGACAGGGTATGTCAACACCATTCTTTTCGGAAACGACAGTGCGTCCATCGCGGGCGCGGTGACGGCGATGCTCGAAAACATGGCGTTCCTCGGCTTTTCACGCGATAACGAATACCAGGCCGACAGCTGCTCCGTTGCGTATACGTTCAAAGCCGGCTGCAATCCTATCGGAATGCGGCATTTCCTTCGAAAACTCAAGGACAGGTACGGCGAACAGCCTAAATTCTTCGAGCCGTTTTCTACGCATCCGCCGCTTTCCGACCGCATATCCAGAGTCGAAAACAGGATCGGAAAGACGCCGGGTGCATCGATGGACGCCGATTCCCTGCTGCACACGGATGTTTTCCTGGCTGTCAGGTCGCTGCTGTGAGGCGCTGGCCTGCCCTGTGTTTTTCGGGCCCGGGTACCTCATGCCATGCGACTGGTAAGATCATCCCATACGAAAATACCGGGGGTTGATGACATGTTTTTCGTGAAGTCAGGTGTCATGGTACTGTTATTCGCCTTCTTCAGCGGCTGCCTCGCATCCGGTTTCGATTTCGAGGTTTTCAGCCGGTCGTACGATCTTCTGACCGCGGTGGCAGGGAAAGGAGGCTCGGGAGACGGGGACCTCAACGAGTGGCGGCCGGAATACGAAGGAGGACCCGCGGTTGATGCCGTTCTGTCCGGCCCTCATATGGCGATGGCGGATTCCGCTGGAAATGTGTATATCGCGGACAAGAATGCACATGCGGTGAGGAAAGTCGCTCCGGACGGTACCATCACGACTCTCGCCGGTACGAACAGCCCAGGAAACGGGGGGAACGGCCGTGCGGTAGAGCAGGCGCTCAACGGACCCAACGGGTTATGGGTGGACCGGCGGGGCAGGTGTTACATTCTCGACCTTGGAAACGGCAAAATACGCGTGGTGGATCCCGGGGGAGAGATGGAAACGCTTGTCCACGATACCGGCGGCATCTCCCTGGGCAGGGGATTATGGGTGAGCGGAGGAGAAGATACGGTCTGGTACTCCAGCGGCACCAGAATCCGGATGTGGACCGCCACGGGAGGAATCGTAACTTTTGCGGAAGGCTTTGCCGCATTGGGCAATATCGTACAGGACCCGGCCGGAGCCCTCGTGGCCACTGATCGTTCCGCAGGCCTCGTGTACAGGATAGACCGGCAGGGGGCCAAGACCATTATAGCAGGCGATGGTTCCGAGGAGGGCGGAGGCGAGGGGTTCGGGGCGCTCGAAACCGCTTTCCATGGTGTCCGCGGCGTATGGTTTCTTGATGACGGCTCCTACTTTCTCGCCACTCACGAGGGCAGCAGGATCTGGTATATCGACCCGGATGGCATCGTTCACCTCTTTCTCGATGGACTCGAAGGTGACGGGCACCATTCCGGAGATGGTGAGAATTATCGCACTCCCGGCTTCAAGATAAGCGAGGCGCGGGCGGTCACGGTCGATTACATGGGAAACGTGCTGGTGACGGAGAACGACCGCGGATTCGTACGCATGATCGCGAAAGCGGACGCTGCGGTTCTGACAGGGCGTGCGGCAAGGAGCGATTTCATGATGAACGTGCACTCCCGCGGTCCTGGTGCTTTCGCCATCAGATACACGACCGTGCGCCGGGAAACTGTGGAACTCCACGTCTTCGACAATGGAGGCCGGAGCGTGGCGACGCTTTTCCGTGGTATGATGCCCGCCGGAACTCATGAGGCGCTCTGGAGGAGCGAAAACGCTGCCGCAGGGTTGTATATCGCTATCCTGCGCTCGAACTCCGGTTTTTTCGTACGGCCTGTCCACCTTGTCCGTTGAGGCTGTGTGAACGCACCGGAATCCTCGTACCGGGAACGTCTCGAACGCTTCTCAAGCGAGCTTTCGACGACTTTGGGCCGCATCGCTCTGGTAGGAAATCTTCGTCTATTGACAGTTATGGTGACCATCGCGGGTGGCACAGCGCTGTTCCGTATTCGTCTGTACGCCGCAGCCGGATCGTGTCTCGCTGCAGGCTGCGCCCTTTTTCTTTTCCTTGCGGGCCGACACTCGGTGCTTTTTGCGCGACGTAACCGCGTACGCAGGATGGCAGCGATCAATAAACAGGGATTGGACAGGTGCAACGGCTGGTGGGGGGCTTTTCCGGAGCAGGGGGATTCCTTCATTGATCGTGACCATCCCTACACTTCCGACCTCGACATCTTCGGCACCGGTTCTCTCTATCAGTATTGCTGCTGCGCGCGCACTTTCTTCGGCAGAAAGCGCCTTGCGGACCTTTTGACGCGGAGAGAAGGGGATCTTACAGCGGTTACCGACCGCCAGAAAGCGGTCGACAGCCTTTCCGGCTGCCTCGAGTGGAGACAGACACTGGAATGCCTTGCATGCGAGCCCGGAGTTTCCATGGATCCGGGCGAACTGCTGGCGTGGGCCGAGAGCCCGGCGGCAGGCAACAGGATAGGGAAATTCTTTGTGGGAATTCTGCCGTCGTTTTCCTGGATTGCGCTTATCACGGCTCTCACGGGGTATTTTGTCGCAGGTACCATGATTCCAGTACTGCCGTTTGTCGGCATTCAGATCGCTCTGGCGGCTCTTTTCGCCCAAAAGAATTTCCGTACGTTCGCCATTTTCGGCAAACACAGCCGTGCCCTTTCCGCATATGGGGGAGTTCTCGGACATCTCACCGGACAGCGGTTCGAGGAGCGGCTTTTATGGAAAATTCAACAGGAAATCGCGGGAGGAAAGGAAGGCGACGCGCCGGTGGCATTGCACCGCCTGGCTTCCATCGCAGCATCCTCCGAAGTGCGGTTCAGTCCGCTTCCCTGGTTTCTGGCGAATGCGCTCTGGCTCTGGGATATCAGGTGTGCGATACGGCTGGAGCGCTGGAAAGAGCTGTACGGCAGCAAAATTCGCCAATGGTTCGGGTGCATCGGGGAGTTCGAGGCCCTTTCCAGTCTGGCGATCCTGAGGTTCGAACATCAATCATGGGTATTCCCGGAGTTCTCTGGAAACAGGCTCGCACTGAGCGCGAGTGGAATAGGACACCCCCTACTGCCCGCCGGAACATGCGTTGTCAACGATTTCGATCTTGGATCACCGGGCGGGAGCGTGACGATCGTGACCGGGTCGAACATGTCGGGAAAAAGCACGTTTCTGCGGACATTGGGCATCAATCTCGTGCTCGCGTATGCGGGAGCCCCGGTGTGCGCGAAGCGGCTCGGGTGTCCGCTTATGCAGGTATATACATCCATGAGAACGACCGACGACCTTCAGTCCCACCTATCGACGTTCTACGCGGAGTTGCTGAGGATAAAGAAAATCGTCGATGCCGCCGAAAAAGGAGAAACGCTGCTGTTTTTGCTGGACGAGCTTTTCCACGGCACCAACAGCGCCGACCGGCATGACGGTGCTGTGGCACTTCTCTCCGGGCTCTCCCGGCATCATACCCTTGGAGTAATTTCGACGCACGACCTGGAACTCTGCACCCTTGGAAGAAAAAGCGGCCTGTTCAACAACATGCACTTCGAGGAGCGGTTCGAGAGCGGGGAACTACGTTTCGATTACCGTTTGAAAAATGGCCCTTCCACCACCCGCAACGCTCTGTTTCTAATGCGTATGGTGGGAATAGGGGAGAGTGGCGACACCCCTCCGGAGAGTTCCCGGGGACAGGTCTGAGATACCCCGCTCACCACACAGCGAAACGGACACCGGCGCGAATCTGGAAATTGGAACCCGGCACCTTCACGGGATTGAGGTAATCCGGATCGTTGTTGTCTTCATCGTAGATCTGCTTACTTCCACCCTCCACGCCCTCGTCGATGACATACTTTTTCAAATTGAATCGTATCTGTTCGAAGGCGAACTCCCCGAAAAGGGTGAGCCGGTCATTGAGCGGGTAATCGGTTCCGAACATGCCTAAAAATCCCAAAGTTGGCGAAGAGGTGATCTTTCCTTTAGTTTCGTTCCTCATCCGGATTCCATTCGCCACGATGGTCTGGTCGATAGTGAAATGGCGTGAGTTCCAGAACAAACCGAGGCCCACTCCGGTGTATACATCGAGAAGGTCGAGCACCTCGAACCTCGGTACGATCTGGACTTTAAGGCCGAAAAGATGTCGCCCGAAAGTCGTGGTGGTGGATGAACCGTTCTGCTCCCGCACCTTGACGTCGAATCCGGGAATTCCGGCGGAGTAGGAGAACGACGGCTGCAGCGCCACGTCGTCCATCATGAAATACTGGCAGCCGAATTCGAATTTCATGCCGGCGCCGTAATTGTAGAAGTGGTCGGTGACGTTTGTCGTCGAACCGGAGGATTCCGAAGATTCGTACCACTGTCCTCCCATGCCGAATCCCGCTCCGATCGATCCGAACAGGTTCAGCGTTTCGTAATCAGCGTGGAGATTCACGAGGAGTATGAAGGGAAGCGTAAGGTATTTCATCCTATGCATGACGAGGCTCCTGTGGGTTCGAAGTCGATTGCCGTTGTTCGGCGCCGTCGAGGGCATATACCGAATAGTCCATTTCCGGAAAAATATTATTATGCGTTTCGAGCAGGGAAACAAAATTGGAATCGATGCGGTCGTTGAGAAGGTCGTCATGAAGGCGAAGAAAATTGGCGATATGCTCCCTGGTCCTTCTGACCGCATAATTGACCATCGTGCCTGTTTTCATGATGAACGCCCAGTCGCTCGATTCGGCGAGCAGCAGCTCACGGGCCATCTGGTTCAGGGTTCGAAGCGCTAGTCCTTCGGCCGATGGACGGGTGAAGGCGCACTCGACCATGCGTTCCTCCATATGGTGGAGGTGGCGGTAAATCCAATTGTTACTCTCATGTACCCATACTTCGGAGTATCCGCCTTCACCCCAGCTCGAAAAAGAGGGCTCGCATATCTGGTTTTCGGGATACA
This sequence comes from uncultured Fibrobacteraceae bacterium, assembly GCA_964529145.1. Classification (GTDB taxonomy): domain Bacteria; phylum Fibrobacterota; class Chitinivibrionia; order Chitinivibrionales; family Chitinispirillaceae; genus JAFGNB01. The sequence continues at coordinate 6,600 of CAZGVZ010000064.1, forward strand.
ACGTCAGATAGTCCGAGGGTGTGATCAGCGCAATGGTCGACTGTTCGAAGGCAATTTTGCGAATCAGATAATTGAGCCATTCCGGTCCTTCGTACCACCAGTGTCCGAAAAGCTCGGCATCATACGGTGCGATGATGAGGGGAGCGCGGTCCATTATCGATGCAAGATAATGGACCTGTTTTTCACGGTTGAACATGAAATTGCCCGCATGTTCAATTGCGGTACGGAGCGCCGACTCACGTTCATAGGGTTTTTTGGGTTTCCCTTTTCCTGTGATGCGGTAATATTTTATTCCAGTATTGATACGGATTCCGATCGGGTCTATATAGGGTTTGATGTAATCTATATCCAGATCGAAACCGATGTCCCTGTAGAAATCGCGATACGAGGGGTGTCCGGGATATCCCTCCTGAGCACTCCATACAGCGCGTGAAGACTCCGCGTCCCTGGCGAACGCTGTGACCGGCGCATCCCTGCAGACAACCGGTGCGTAAACCCCGAATTTGGGGGGAGGATCAGCCATCAGAAGCCCATGATTTTCGGTGAAGAAATAGCGAAGACCTGCTTTGTCGAGTAAAATTTCCAGGCCCGGATAATAGCCGCACTCTGGAAGCCAGATTCCCCTGGGCGGTCTTCCGAAGTATTTCCCGTACGATCTGACGGCGGTCTCGATCTGCGCATAGACGGCATTTGGATTCTGTTGCATTGCCGGGAGAAACCCGTGAGTGGCCGCGCAGGTGATGATCTCGACAATACCCGTTTCCTGCAAACGTTTGAATCCTTGGATCAGGTCGCCTTTGAGGTGATATTCGAAAAAGTCGCGGCATCCGGTGAATTTTTCGAGGTACATCTCCGCAAGTGGGCGATAGGCCTTTTTATGAAGGGTCCTGTCTGATTCTTTCGCGGAAAGCTCGATCGATCTCGTCAGATGACGGTAGTAACGCTCCTTGAGCAGATCGTCGGAGAGCATGGAACAGAGGGTTGGAGTGAGCGAGAGGGTCATCCTGACGGGAATGCCGTCTTCATGACAGTTGTTGAGAATTTTAAGGAGGGGCAGATACGTTTCGGTGATCGCTTCGAAGAGCCAGTTCTCCTCCATCATATAGCTGCTTTCGGGATGTCTGACGAACGGCAGGTGCGCATGCAGTACAAGCGCGAGGTATCCCTTTGCGGATGGAATCGGGTCGGGACAACAGGACATACTTTTCAGGATCCGGGGTTCGATCCCGAGGAGGGGAGACAGGGCCGAAGGGTTGTTTCTGGACTTTCACGGAAAATCAACCCGGTCCCCCTGCCGGCCGGAGTATTTTCGAGCGCATCGAACGATCCTGAATTTTCCGGAGAGCTCGAACGGTATTCCGATTCGATGGAGGGGGTCGCGGGAGGCGCCTGACGCCCGATCGACCGGATTTCGTGGTAGGAGCCGTTGGAGTGCACCTGACCGAGTTCGATGTGATACGAAAGCCCGGGAAAAGGGATCTGACAATAGCGTGAGCATATACCGGGCGCCAATTCCATCTCTATGGAAGAACCGGAAACCGCCGGCGTGGAGTGATGCAGCGAGACCCGGAGCAAGAGCTTACGGCTCTGTTCCCTTACATGTTCCGGCAGGTTCCAATAAATGAAAAGCAGGTGTGGAGTGCAGGGAACAGCCCTGAGGGTGATCTCTTCGTACTCCTCGGGAATTGCAGTGCTGAAATTGTATCGTGCTCCATTGGATTGAGGTGTGGCTTTCATGGATGCTCCGATGTGAAGGATATCGGATGGATCTGGGGAGGCCGTGAACCCCCCGTTGTACCGGCTTCAAGAAGACAAGACTGGAATTCGATCAGTAACTATCGTCCTTTGATTGATACCACTTACGACCGCCGTTGATACCAAGTTTCAATCCGAACGAGTGCTCCTTGTAATGATCGAACCGTCGGTCTCGCCGCTGACCATACTCAAATATAATATCGAACAGGCCTCCATAGGATTGCAGAGGAAGGCCGGTGGAGAGCGTCAGAGCCAATTCGGAGGCCTGACTTCCGGGAAGCTGTGAATACCTCAATCCGGCCCGGTATTGAATGATTTCGTAGAATTTGGGCGTGAGGAGATTGGGGGCAGGAATGTAACGGACTCCGCAGGAAACAAACCATGCGTCATCCGGTCGAAATCCGGAGGATTCGAAATCCGAATGATAGCGACTCCACATGGTCGCGCCTCCATCTAGTGCAGCAAGCCAGCTGGGGTTGAACTCATAGGAGAGGCCAAGACCGATGGAAGGTGGCGGCTTGAGATCGAAAGATTCTCTTTTGTTCACCAGGTCGAGAGTGTCGAGCGTTCCGGTTATGACATGTGTCGACGCTGCGCGGGCCATAAAAAAGTATTCTCCGCTCAGGCCGATCGTGAGTTTGTGTACCGGGATCTGAAAACCTCCTCTGAAGCCGTTCGAGGCGAAGGTGGTTCTCATGGAATCGATTTGTTGGTCAATTGGGCCGGAACCATAACTCTGCCGGATGATCGACAAGGTACGATTGAAGTTGAGTCTCTTGTAACTTATACCGATTCTGAAAAGCCTGCGTACCGTATATCCCCAGCCCGCCTGCCAAGCGACGGTGCCGCCGCTTCCCCGGATCCCAACAAGCAGTGAGTCGTCGGAGGATGCGGTGTGTTCATTTACGTCTGAGATTCTCCAGAGCAGGTCCGCCGAGCTCTGGGGTTCCACAGCAACGCCGATAACCCCGTAATTGCCGAGAGGGATCGAGAGCGAGAATATGTGCAGGTTCATATCGAAATGGCGGGAGCTTAGCTCCCTGTCATCGATGTTCAGCACGTTTCCCGAAACCGCGGTTGAGAAGGTGGTACGCTGGGAAATGCCGAGATTCGCGGGATTGGCAGCGAATCCGAACAGGTCGTTTCCGATTCCTATCCCCGTTCCAGCGAGGGAAAGGGACGGTCCGGTACCGTTTCGCAAAGGAATTCCCAGAGGATACTCGAGTGAAAGGGGGGATTGTGCCTCCACCGTGCCGAAAGATACGGAGAAAATGAATAGTAAAGAAATACCTCTGCGAATCATGTTTTTTCTCTATTTGGTTGTTGTTAACACTATTTCGACCTCAGGCCGGGACCAGAGCATTTCCTGCTCCCAGAAAGTAGCCAGACCTAAGGAGCGCAGATAAAGGTATAAATAGCGGGAACGGTCTCCATCGAAGCGCTGAAGAACGAATTCGACCGGCAGTGAAAATCTTTGGGTACTCTTTTCCAGCGTGTCGATTGCGGCATATGTGGAAACGAACCTGGAAAAACTGCTATCGAGTTCAAGGCCGTCCCGGATAAATTTTTCTGATAAAAGATAGCGGATCTGGTGAAGCGTGTCATCGTGTCCGGTCGAAGCGACGCTTCCGCGGATGATCACGTCCGCGGAAAGAATCCGGCTGAAACCGGAAGCCTCGACCGTATCCCATAATTGCTGAAAATCAAGCTTGAAAACCGCCGTCCTGCCCGCAAGCCAGGAGGATACCGGTGTCGACTTGAGGGAATCGATAAGGGAATCGCTTTCGGTGGCTTTGATATGGGAATAGCCCAACAGGGTATCGTCGCGGCGTGAAATCACCGAATCATCATTTTGCCGGTGGCTGTAGATTACCATCGCAGGATTCGACTTGAACCAGGTAAGCGTATCGCCCGTACTGAAAATGGCGAGATACATATCTTTTTCGGATATCGAATCGCAAATTTTCTGTCTTTCCGATGTATTGCCTGTATTGCCGGAAGCCCCGTCGATGCAGGATACGTATGCCCGAATAAAATCGAAAACCGATTCAGTGAATCCGTTATCGGTGATTTTGGCGGCGAAACTTTCACCTTCCGGCTGTTTGAAAACTCCGGCAGGACTGTCTTCGACCGTAGATTCCGGAAGGTCGAAGAGATTCTTTTCCGAAACGTAGAAAATCCTGAACTCGGAATCTTCACGAATACCGTGGGGGTGTGTCGTGTCGACTATGGTATCGTAGACGATAACGATGCTGTCCAGAATATCGTCGCTGTTGAAACCTAAGGTGAACTCTGGAGTAAGCGTGAACCGGGTATATCCGTACACGACGATCCCCTTATGCCTGCCTGCCGCGAGTATCCCTGGCTGATTGCCGAATTTTAGCGACTGCCCGTCCGGAAGACTTCCGGATTCTCGGGTTATTGAGGAATCCAGCAGGAAAGAGAAAAAATTCCTGTCGAAATCGGTCAGCCCGGGACTGAATTCTTCCACGACCCCCGAACCTGCGCTTGTATACTGATCGAAATCGGAACAGAGAAGGAATAACGGGATGTTCGGAAAGAGGAGCAGTAATCGAATCACTTTTTTGTACATGAAACCTGCCGAAGATTTCTGGTTGAAAAACATGCAGTTGCAGCGGGAGAGAACCCCAGGGTGCAGTGTGTTCAATAAAATAGGTTCGCGATTTCAATGAAGTCAAATACTACCTATGCATGACGAGGGTTCATGAACTATTTTGTACCTGTAGTCCAAAATTCGGATTTAAGGTCTGCCCGGATCCGTATCCTCCGGGATTCATGAACCGCGGAGGCAGGTTATCTCGTTTCCAATAGATTGCGAACCGCCGGACGTGCGGAGCGGTTCAGGGTTTTTCTGACACGCTTTTTGGTAATAATTCCTCCGGATAAGCTTCAGGGCAAATACCATTTCCCTTTTGGACAGGTGTGATTCAAAAATTCATGATTCTAGATTCTGAGAGACTGTGACCCCATTTCTGAGAATACTGCTTTTTTCGGAGAGTACCCTCGAAATCGCGGTCGCACTGCCGGATCGAAAAACGGCCGCACCGCTATGAAGAAAAATTCCCTGAAATGTCCCACAGAGTGTACCATCCTGATAGTTGACGATGAAGTGGTCATCGTGGAAATGCTGAGGAGCGCGCTTGCCCCAGCCTACACAGTTGTTACCGCCACCAGTGGAACAGAGGCGCTCGCGTGCATCGACCGCTTCGATTTCGATGTCGTGATCACGGATCTCAAGATGCAAGACGTACCCGGGCTGGAGGT
>CAZGVZ010000065.1:0-669 GCA_964529145.1 uncultured Fibrobacteraceae bacterium
CCGGCTCTTTCGTCGATCACCTCCCTGTCGAAGGATACAAGGGGCACGACAGGCCGGTTGAATTCCCCGCAGCCGTTCAGTATGAAGAGACACAGAGCGCTGCCGAAAACCGTTTTTCCAGGCCTGGTCCGGAATTTCGCCGTTAAAAACACCATCTGAGACGCGCCTCCGCGTAAGGGCTTTCCGATGCGATGAATCGCTGCCCCCATTGTGAATAGGGATAACCGTAAAGCCCCCACACATTTATGAGTTTGTTGCCTATACTCACCTCCCCGGACACTTTTCGAAGGAAATAATAACGGATTCCCGCGGAGTAGTAATGGCTGGAGGGATGGTATTCGAAAACCGCTCCGTCGAATCGATAACCGTTGAGGTATGAAGGAAAAACTACCGCCTCCTTCTGCCTGCTGTGAAAATAGAGCAGTTCATCCCTGAAAAACAGGCGCCAGCCGCCGACTATCGTATAATCCGCATCGATCCGGAAATATGCCCAGTACGAGTGCTCCCGGGAATCGAAGAAATCTATCCAGTTGCTCCGCGAATCGTTCTCATCCCAGAGCCTGCCCAGTCTCGATGGATCGATCCCCGTGACCGGAATGAACCCCTTCCGGTATGCGCGCAGTTCCAGAACTCCCCCAAAGCGCGAATTGGTTGGAATGCCGTGCTGCA
>CAZGVZ010000065.1:679-1004 GCA_964529145.1 uncultured Fibrobacteraceae bacterium
CCGCTCCTGAATCCGATCAGTCCGGCATGAGCCCATCGCGGGTTCTCGACGATGGCGTCTGCGTCGTTCCTGCGATTGCCCTTCAAGCCGTACTCCGCATAAGCCGTCCCACAGGGCATCCGGATCTCCACGTTCGGCAGCACATATCCTGAAATGTAATATTGATCGCCGGAAAAGCTGCCCGTGAGCTCGGCTCCCTGAGTGTTGATCACGAGCGCGTTCAGCCCGACGGGAAGACCGTCCTTTTTCAGGGTCACCCAATAGAGATCCTCCAGCAGCCCGTATCCCCTGGCGAAAACTCCTGCCCCGCCACTCCATCCGTTCC
>CAZGVZ010000065.1:1014-11637 GCA_964529145.1 uncultured Fibrobacteraceae bacterium
CCAGAACGACTCCGGAGTTCGAGAGGTCCTTCACCGTCAGTCCGGTTCCGAGCGTGACGTCGTTGATATACCCGCCCCTTACATGCGATTGGAGCTTTCCGATGCCGAACGAAAGAGCGATCTCCGGTTCGAAAAGAAAGCGGTAACGGTCGATCGCGCTCAGTTCCTCGTTCCAGATACGCAATCCGGTTTTCAGCGTGACCGCATCCAGCAATGAATACTCGAAACGCGAACCGCTGTAGAAGAACCCGTGATTGTTGAGAGGCGCCGGGGATTCGCGCCGGAATTCGGTTTTGACCCTTCCGCCGAAAAAGCCTTCCTGGTGAAAACGAACGGAAGGTGCACCCGGGGTGTCCTCTCCGCCGGAGCCATAGCCGCCGCAGCATAAACCGGAAAAAACGATCAGGTGAAACAAGTAAGAGCGCATTACTTCAAATATATATCATCCTGATGATGCCCTCGTTGCAAATATCAATTATTCAGTACCAAAAAGGTTCGGGCTATGTACAACGCGGCGCAAACATGATAGAATATGATCTTGATCGGACGCTCCTTTACGCGATCCGCTTCGCGGATAGTGGCAGACCGGCCCGGAACCGCTCGGGCGTATCACCGTTTCGATATGCTTTCTTAGGTTCGAACCCCTCTGCCCGCTGCCGCTGCGCGTCTCATCGTGAATCAATCGTCCGGTCACGATTCTACTTCCACACCTGGAATGGATATGCCTTCGCCTTTTTGGATTCCGGCACATCGCAGAGGGGAAAAGGACTTTACGGCTCATGCATGGGAAAGCCCGCGCGTGCATCCGTGCGTATGAACCCACGGCGGCCGAGACCGGTAAACAACGAAAGGAACATATGGCACTGGAGCATCGGGTGTTAAGTATCGATATCGAACGCGCCCCCTTCGGGTATGCGTACCACCGGATCGAGACGGACGAAACGGGCAGGCCGGTCGATTACCTGTTTTTAGGAGTAAACGCAGAGTTCGAACGGATCACCGGATTGCGCCGCGACGAAATTCTCGGCCGGCGGGTGACGGAGGTGCTTCCCGGGATCACCGGGGGCCCCTTTGACCGGATCGCATTCTACGGAGCGGTCGCGCTTGGAGGAGACGAGGCGTCGACGGAGCTGTTTTCAGAGCAGCTCGGAAGCTGGTACAAGGTGAGGGCCTGGTCTCCCGAACCGTTCCATTTCGCTGCCTCGCTCTATATCCCGGTCCTGAAGGAAAACGGCGAAAAACACCGGTCGGATGGGGAACGGTTCGGACTTGTCATAGCGAGTTCCAACGACGGAATATGGGACTGGGACCTTGAAACGGGTAAAGTGTACCTCTCTCCAAGATGGAAAGAACAGCTCGGATACGGGGACCGGGAACTTGCCGACGAGTTCGCCTCGTTCATCTGCAATGTCGTGCCCGAAGACCGTCCTGCGCTGACCGAATATGGAAACTTCAGGTGGATCAGGGCCCGCGGCAAGGGGGTCAGAACCGCGGACGGAAAGCTCTGCCGCATGGCCGGATCACATACCGACATTACCGAAGACAAGCACGCCATGGATGAAATAAAGGACCAGCTCGGGAGAGCCTGCGCGAGGGCGGACGCACTTGCCGTTCAGGCTGAAAGTGCCACCAGGATAAAAAACGTTTTTCTCGCCAACATGTCCCACGAGGTCCGCACTCCGATGAACGGGATCATCGGCATGATCGAACTTATGCTGGATACGAATCTCTCGCCCGAACAGCAGGAATATGCCAGGGCAGTGCGTTCCTGTGGCGAGTCGCTGCTTCGGCTGCTCAACGATCTCCTCGACTTCTCCAGGATCGAAGCTGGGAAACTCGAGCTCGAAACGGTCGAGTTCTACCTTCGTGAGTTCATTGGGGACTTAGGCGAGACGATGGTAACAAGAGCACGGGAAAAAGGCCTGGAACTCACTCTCGGCATCGCGCCCAATGTACCTGAGGCTCTAGCGGGCGACAAAATTCGTCTGCGGCAAATCCTGGTCAATCTGGTTGAGAACGCCATAAAATTTACCGAAAAAGGCGAGGTCAACGTGCTCATCGACAGGGCGGAGGACCACCGGACTCACGGCAAGAGTACCACCGATGCATTCCTCAGCTTCACCGTACGCGATACGGGGATCGGTATTCCTCAGGAAAAGAGCCATTTACTTTTCAACGGATTCTCCCAGGTGGACCCTTCGACCACCCGGCAATATGGCGGTACCGGCGTTGGACTCGCCATTTCGAAGCAACTCGCCGAACTGATGGGCGGTACTATCGATTTTTCGAGTATTCCTGGAGAAGGCTCCGAATTTCGGCTAACGGTACCGATGCGGTTGCAGGATGCACACAAGCCGTCACCGGACCCGAAGGCCAGACCGCTCGAACTGCGCGGTGTGCACGTACTTGCGATCGATGATGATCCGTCGGGCCTTGATGCGCTCGTGTGGCTTGCTTCGGCCTGGGGATTACGACTGGAAAGAGCCGCAGGCGGAAGCGAGGCTTTGAGGGCGCTCCGCGATGCCGCAGACCGCAACGACAATTTCAGAGTCGCCCTTGTAAGCCTTTCGATGATGGAAATGGACGGTGATGCGCTCGGCCGGAAGATACGGGACGAGTCTCGACTGTGCGGCGTCAAGCTTGTGTTGATGACTCCGGCTACACCCGGAAAAAAAGAGCGGTCCGCCATAGGTTCCATTTTCGACGCATACATAGGTAAGCCGTTCCGCAGCGCGCAATTCGCCGCGGTTCTCTCCCGGATTTTAACAGAAGAAGCCAGCAAACCGGTAAAGGAAGAGAATGGAGAGGCCCAAGTGAGTACGAACCGTTTTTCCGGAAGCGGCCTGCGCATCCTGCTCGCCGAAGACAGCGAAATCAACCGCCAGGTCGTTCTGATGCTTCTCGGCAAACTCGGAATCGAGGCCGATTCCGTTTCGAACGGTGCCGAAGCTCTTGAACGGCTAACGACCCATCGTTACGATCTTGTTCTCATGGACGTGCAAATGCCCGTAATGGACGGTTTCGAAGCGAGCCGGCGCATACGGCAACCGGGATCACCGGTTCTTGACCGATCGGTTCCCATCGTCGCGCTGACGGCCTGCACGGTCAAAGAAGATCTGGATCACTGTCTCGAAGCGGGTATGGACTGGTATCTCACCAAGCCGATCTCCGGGAACACGCTCGCCGAAGAGATCGAACGGAGGATCGGAAGCCGTGGAGAACCGCAGAGACGGAACACCGGCGAACCTGCGGCATCTCCCGTTCCATGGAATCCCCATGGTTTTCTTGAACGTCTGGCTGGGGATACGGAACTCGCCATGAAAGTCGTCACGATTTTCATCAAAGATATCGGTACTCGCATGGAAGCGCTCTTTTCATCCATCCGCTCCGGCGATCCTTCCATGGCGGGACGGCATGCCCACACAATCAAGGGGGCTGCCGCGAATGTTGGAGCCGAAGCGCTGCGCGATGCTGCCGAGCGCGTGGAAGCGCTGGCCGCCGAGGACGTGCTGCCGCAAGACCCCGAAGCGACCGTTGAAGAATTCACCCGCCTTTTCAAAGTGGTACGCGAAGAAATGACAAGCTACCTGAAATCCATTCCTGATCCTGATGGAACTTCCTAGAAATCAGGAACCTTCATCCAAGATTGTTGCTTCGATCAAAAAATGCCATGGTTAACGGCTTATCATGATATTTTTCCGGCATTGCTGGCAGGAACCTCAACGATCACACGACTCCGGAGCTACGCACTGAAGAACCGTCATGAAAAGACACGGACTCATCGCGCTTGACCTCCCTATATACTCCATGGCACAATCGGTCAGATGGTATGATCGCTGTACTGCCGAAGAACGGGACTGAAAGATTCTGAAAGCGTGCACGACTGAAAAAGAAAGGCGGCAATGGACTCTCTTGACAATTCCAAAGAAGCGATTTCCCGCAGGAAACCATTTGCCCGCGCCTCCATGAGACACTTCGAAGGCGAGGGATCTCATCCCGGAAGCCGGGGCGATCACACGTGGAAATACCATTCCCTCCTCGAAATCATTCCTCAGGCGGTAATGGTCGTTTCAGATGGTGGTATGCTCGCCGAGGCGAACGAAGCCGCGCTTTCAATGCTTGGCATCAGCGGCCGCGCGGCGGTCGCATCCGTTTTCGACGCCCCGGTCGAATGGTATGGGAAGGACCTTTCCCGGATCACCCGGGAGGCGCATCCGTTCACCACCGTCCTTACGCGCGGTACTCCAGTCCGCGACCTCACTCTAGGAGTCTCCCCTCACGGAATCACGGAGTGCCGCTGGTTCGAATTCTCGGCCGTTCCCGCGCCTCCCGGACCGGATGGGATTTCCTCCTGGGCGCTGGCTGTACTCACCGAGACAACCGATACGATGAAACCGGCACACCGCGCGACGGATGAACGATTCCGTGGAATCGTCGATACGCTAGTCGAGTACATCTACACAGTCCGGTTCGAAAACGACAGGCCCGCCCAGATCATCAGCAACGAGGGGTGTACGATGGTGACCGGGTATACCCCGGGGGAGTTGTACGGCTGCGATGAGAGGTTGATGGATATAGTGCACCCCGAAGACCGGGAAAGGGTGTTGGCGAATTTCGCTCTGGAGAAAAAGCCCTGCCTGAAGCCGATCGAGTACCGCATCATCAGGAAGGACGGCTCCGAAAGATGGGTGTGCAACGTCCCGACCCTCAACTTCAATCTTGACGGAAGCATCCGCTCCATAGAGGGAGTCATCCAGGACATCACCGAGCGAAAGGTCGCGGAGTTGAGGTTTCTCGAGAGCGAACGGCGCTTCAGGGAAATGTTCGAGACCTCCGCGGACGGTATCGCATCCACAGATTTCGAGGGACGGATTCTTGACTACAACCCTGCTTACGCTGAAATGCTGGGAGGCGTGTCGCCCTCTGAACTGACGTCGCTCTCCTATCGCGAACCGACCGACCCCTCTTATCATGGCCTCGACTCGGCGATGATCCGTCACACCCGCGAACATGGCCTGTGTCCCGTCTATGAAAAGGAGTACGTCAAGAAGATTGGAGAACGGTTTCAGGCAAACGTCCGGCGTTGGCTGCGATGTGATGGTTCGGGAAGGGCGATCGGTCAGTGGGTAATCGTTCGCGATATCACCGATAAAAAAAAACTCGATGCCGAAATTTTCAAGGTGCAGCATCTGGAAAGTCTGGCGACTCTCGCCGGCGGCATCGCTCACGATTTCAACAATCTGCTCGGCGGTATCTTCGGGTATATCGATCTTGCCTGCACTCAATCCGGGCCCTCCGATAAGACACGGGAGTTTCTCGAAAAAGCGCTTCGTTCTCTCGACCGCGCGAAGGATCTCTCTCAGCGTCTCCTTACTTTTTCGAAAGGAGGGGAACCGGAAAAATCCCTCGCGTCCGTCGGCAGTATCATCAGGGAGACAACCGTGCTTTCGCTCTCCGGACGCAATGTCCGGCCGCGATTCGACATCGAGGCTAACCTTGCTCCATGCGAAATCGACATCGGACAGATAAGCCGCGTGGTCAATAACATCCTCCTGAATGCGGTACAGGCGATGCCCGGGGGCGGTACGCTTTACATCACTGCCCACAACGTCACGATTACCCGGAACGAGATTCCTCCACTCGCCGAGGGCCCGTATGTCAGGGTGTCAGTTCTGGACGAGGGTCCGGGCATACCCGAAGCGATTATCGGAAAAGTGTTCGACCCTTTCTATACCACCAAAGCGGACGGAACGGGCCTTGGTCTTTCCATATGTCTCTCCGTCATCCGCAGACACCAGGGCCATATCGCCGTGCAGCCCGGCCGCAACGGAGGCGCCGAGGTGGTCTTTTTTCTCCCGTCATCGCGGAACAGCCTCGTCGTGGAGGAAAAAACCGCCGCTGTGTGTCCCCTTCGCGGCAAAGGAAGGATACTGGTGATGGATGACGAGGAGTTCGTTATCGATATCACCTCGCACATGCTTTCCGACCTCGGCTATCGGGTGAAAACCGCACAGCACGGGGAGGATGCGCTCGCGCTTTACCGCGAGGCCCTGGAACGGAACGACCGGTTCGATGCGGTCATCCTTGACCTCACCATCCCTGGCGGAATGGGAGGCGTTCAGACGTGTCAACGAATCCTTTCGGCCGACTCCCGGGCGATGGTGATCGCCTCGAGCGGTTACTCGAACGATCCGGTCATGGCCTCCCCCCGCGAATACGGATTCGCTTCCACACTGAAAAAACCCTATCTAATGGTCGACCTGAGTTCGGTGGTGGGCCGGGTGACGGGCGGGACTCCGGCACTCCGCCCGGATTCCGCATGATCCCGGACTCGTTTAAAACCGCTCGCCCGGAGCGTAAGGAGTCCAGTGCTTCGCATTGTCTCCGTTATACCGCTTGGCCCGCTCAAGCCAGACTACGGCTTTTAGCCGTGGTAGTTGATTGACTTTTCAAATTCTTGCGGACGAACTCGCCGGGAGTGCATGCGATGCTGTTCGGCTGAAAATGAGCGAGGGACGGGAAATGATTGACTCCGGTTTGCGGAAACCGTATAATTTTTAATCCGTTTTCTTTCTCATGGAAAGCTTCATGCCGTCATCTCTCGCGAAAAACACGGAAACCTCCTCCTTCCCGGATCTCACGGATGCAAACCTGCTGCTCGTAGACGACGATCCGGACATGCACGAGATAGTCGGGTCGATCGCCGAGGCGGCCGGATCCCGCCTTACGTGCGCGGGAAGCGCGGGGGAAGCGCGGATCGCGGGGGAACGCGGCAGCTTCGATATCGCCCTGGTGGATATGATGCTTCCGGACGGAGAAGGAATCGAAGTCATCCGGCGGCTTCGGACCGCGCATCCCGACATTTCACCCATCGTGATCACGGGGTACGCCGATCATCAAATGGCGTACGCCCTCGAAAACGCAGGGATCCGTACCGTTCTGACGAAGCCTTTTTCCGCTTCACAGCTGCGGTTCACTCTCTGCAAGGAAATGGCCCGTCGCAAGCTTCTCGAAAGGGAGGGCGCGCTCACTCCCCGGAGAGCTGCCGAAAACGGCACTGGACTGGTCGGTAATTCCGAATATGTGCGCCACCTTCGCGACAAGATTTCCGTTTTCGCGGCCGCGGACATACCGGTACTGATCGAGGGTCCCACAGGTACGGGCAAGGAGATCATCGCTTCAGCCATTCACAGGGGAAGTTCACGGAGCGGCAATCCCATGATCGTGGTCAACAGTTCGGCAATTCCCGAGCATCTGGAGGAATCGGAGTTCTTCGGTCACGCGAAAGGTGCGTTCACAGGAGCGTACGAGGAAAAGGCCGGGATCATCGAGTGCTCGAACGGTTCCTCGCTCTTTCTCGACGAGGCGGGAGAGCTCTCGCTGCGCATGCAGGCGAAGCTGCTTCGCGTGCTGGATGGACACGGCTATGCGCGCGTGGGGGACACGACTCCACGAGAGTCCGATTTTCGCCTCATCTCAGCAACCAACAGGCCTCTGCTCGACATGATACGGGAGGGATCGTTCCGTCAGGACTTATATTTCCGGCTCAAGGCGGGTTATATAAGGACCGAACCACTCACGTCACACCGCGAGGACATCCCTCTTCTGGTGCGTCATTTTCTCTTCGATGCCGGGCAGCGGAAAAAGAAGGATTTCATCATTACCGGCGTGGCGCTCCATGCACTGATGGATTATGAATGGCCGGGAAACATCCGTGAACTGAAGAACGTTCTCGAATCGCTTTGCACGCTCAACGCAAGAACCGGCACCATCGGCGTCGAGAGCATAAGCTGGGTCATTGCCGGATTCCGGGATGACTCCGAAGACGAATGCGCTCCCTTTTCACAGGCGAAACTCGAATTCGAGAAAAATTTCCATATAGGCCTGCTTGTACGCCATCACGGTAACATTTCCGCAAGCGCCGCAGAGGCCGGCATCGATCGTCCCAATTTTTCCAGAAGACTCAAGGCACTCGGAATCCGGGCTTCGGACTACAAATCCAAGAGCACCGGGAATGTCCGCAGTACGGCTTGACTCATCTATCGTTGGCCGGGAAGCACCCTTTCCTGGTGCCGCACACTCCAAATGCGACCTTCGTTAATGCCAGCGCAGATGCCATACATCTCCCCTGCCGCGCTTAGTTCCATTACTTGCCGGTGCGGTTGCATCCGGCGGCGGCGGTTGATCGCCTTATCCTGTGGGCCCGGGGGATATTCCTGATTCCCGGCCGCGATCCGCTCTCCTGTGTGGAAACTACACACATTTATGAAAAACCGTCAATTCATTGTCTTTTAACGTCCAAAAGAGTTAAATAATTCCAGCAATTGGCGCGCGGGCGACCGCGCGGTTGCCATTTTTTCATCCGTAACCATTCGGATAGTGTCAAGATGATACGATATTGAGAGCCTTTTTCCACTGAGGCGGCACAACCTGTTGATTGGACTGATTCTTGACCGAAGCGGCACATTACTTGCATGTGGCAGTATTTACGTGCATCGAAACGGGTTTTTCGGACGATAAAGGACATCATGAACGACGTAAAGGTTCTAATCTCGAATCCCGACGATTCTTTCAGGAGAGAGCTCTCCGCGGTTCTCAGGGATCGCGGTTTCGAAGTCACCGCCCTGTCCGGCGACGATCGAACGGTTCTCGAACGCATCAGGGAAGGCTCAGTCGACATCGCAATAATCGAGTACGGCCTGATTTCCGGCAGCAAGGAATTTTTTGAAGCTCTTCTACGCAGACCCCGCGGTACCGAAATCATCCTGACGTGCCGCCAGCCTTCGGTGCGAATCGAACGCGCGGCCCGTTCCCTATCCCCCGCTTTTTATTTCGTAAAGCCCATCGGGATCAACGATGTCTACTCCGTGGTCCTTCGGATCATCGAGACGAAATACCGCCGTATATTGCGGGAAACCCAGTGCCGCTGCAGGCCCGTGGAGGTACGCCATGGATAGAAGTGACGACTGCCTCGCGCTGCTCGACCGCATCGCGGCGGAGCTTCCGCTCGCGGAAAAATCGGACCTCAGCGCATTGACAAGGGTAGTGAGCCTGCTCGAGTCGGTCGCCTCTGCCCAGGGAGCGCCGAAAGCGCTGACTGCGCAGGCCCGGCGTGCTCTGTCCCTCGCCACCTCGGTGATCATGGGAGAGATCGATTTCGAAAAAGGATGCGCGCGCCTTTCCGAGTGCATTACCAAAATGCGTCGATCGCTGGAAAGCTCTGCGGAGTATCCGTCCGCCATATCCCCGGACTCCGGGGTTCTCCCGCATTCCGGAGGTACCCAACCTCAGGGTGCATCGAGAAATGGAATGGAATGCTGCATTGACATCAAAGAGCTCTGCATGAAATTCGCTTCCTCGCAGCAGGCGGTTCTCGAGGATTTCGAGGCATACGTCCTGGAACTCGAAAAGGGGGATCCGCAGGCCAAATCCGCGATCAAACGTACCTTGCATACATGGAAAGGAGAATTCGGAGTTCTGGAAATGAACGAATATTCAACGTTCATTCACGACATCGAGGACTGGTTCGAACGGGACCTTCTATCCATCGACCTGCTCTTCAGGCTCAAGGATCTTCTCGCATCGAAATTCGCGATTCTTGCATCCTGCGCCGAAGCTCCCCTTCATGAAAACGAGACCGGGCCTTTCCGGCCGGGAGTCACTGGACCTCACATGAAAGAGGATCGCCGACCGTCTTCCCCAGAATCTCCGCCGGTGGAATTCGAAAAATCTCCACCTCCGGCCAGGACCGGGGAGGCCGCAACATCCACGGCCGATATCAGGGCATGCGATTCATCCCTGCTCATCGATTTCATCACCGAATCCCGCGATCATCTGCATCAAAGCGAAACTCTGCTTCTGGAACTTGAAACCGATCCGGGAAACCGTGAACACCTCAACAGCATATTCCGCTCCTGGCACACGATAAAAGGAATAGCGGGGTTTCTCGGTATCAGGGAAATCAGCACCCTGGCCCACAGGATGGAAAGCAGGATGGATCTTGCTCGCAAAGGAGATCTTTTCCTCGGACCAGGCCCGATAGACGCCTTCCTCGAAGCCAACGACTGCCTCAAGTCGCTTGTCGCATCGGTTGAGGAGGCGATCAGGGGAGGCGAATACGTGATCCCCGGGCGGTACGGAACGGTGCTCGAAAAGATGGAAGGCGACCTCTCGACAATGTCACCTCCACCGGAACTGTCGACCTCGACCGGGGACAAGAGAGTGGGGGAACTGCTTGTAGAGTCCGGGAAGGTCGCCCCTGCTGAAGTAAAGCGGGCTCTTGAGCGGCAGGCCGGGGGTGACGAGAGAAAAATCGGGGAGATACTGCTCGAGAATAACGCGGTTCCCGTGCGCGACGTGGCCGGTGCGCTCGCGTCACAGGCGAGCGCGCGCCAGATGAAGAGCGTCGAGGAAACCATACGCGTCCCTGTCAACCGCATCGACCAGCTCGTGGATTCCATCGGCGAGGCGGTGATCGCACAGTCGATGGTCAACGCGCACCCCGCTCTGTCGCGGCTCTCCGACCAGACACTCATCACCAAAGTCGCTCATGCCAACGCGATGCTGCGCCAGATTCAGGAACTCGCGATGTCGTTGCGCATGGTATCGATCAAATCCACCTTT